>JAAYVP010000033.1 GCA_012517115.1 Brooklawnia sp.
CTTCCTGAAGAAGAAGCTCGGTCTCACTGTCCCCGACGACGAACTCGATGCGGCGATCAAGGAAGTTGGCAAAGCCATCCCCGGCCACAAGCAGCGACTCACCGTCTACTACCTGCTGGCCCAGAAATTCGACAAGCTCTCAGTCTTCCACTGACCATCCAAGCGCTGCAGCGCCCTCGGCTCGTTCGTGAGCCGGGGGCGCTTGCGCGTCCTGTCGACAAGGCCGGACGCCAGCCGGACGCCGGCATCGGTCGACCAGGCCGCCTACGTCACAGCGGAATGAGAGCGGCCACCATCACCAGCGGCAGCGACACCAGCGATCCAATCGAGGTCACGGTGGTCATCGTCTTGAGCGCCCCCTGCGTGGTGAGACCGAGCAGCCCCTTGAACATCCAGAAGAAGTTGCTGTTCACCTGGAGAGCGAACATCGCGCCGGAGGCAGCAGCCAGACCAATCACCACGGGGGCGACCGGCAGCGACCCCACGATGGGGGCAAGGATGCCACCGGCAGTGATCGCAGCCACTGAAACGGAGCCGATGGCCAGGTGCAGCAGGGCGGCGATGAACCAGGCGAGCAGAATGCTGACCACGACGGGCACGCCTTCGCCCACCGTGAACAGCCCGCCCAGCAGGTCGGCCAAGCCGGTCTGCTCGATGACCGCCCCGAGCGAGCCACCCACGCCGGTCACGAGCAGGATCTCACCCGTCGTGTGCAATCCGTCGGTGAAGGCTTCACCGGTCTCGTCTGCGCCGACGAATCTGCGGGCCATCAGATAGGCCATCAACAGGCCGAGGAAGAGCGCAACGTTGGCGTTGCCGATGAAGTCGATGAGGGAGTTGTTGAACCCGAACAGCTCGGCGAACGCACCGAAAGCGATCATCAGCAGGGGGACCAGGATAGGGGCCAGCGACATCAGCAGATTCGGTCGCTGGTCAGCTGGAACGGTCGCACCGGCCTCTTCCTCCTCCTCCAGGGCATCGGATTCCTGCTCATCGTTGCCCGAGTTCCACCAGCCGCGGTTCAGCATGCGCCGGAAGATCCAGACCGTCAGCACCGCAGTCAGCGGGCCGATGACGATGCCGTAGATGAGATAGGTGCCCAACTGAATGTGGAGCAGGCCGGCGATCGAGATGGCCGACAGCCCGGGCACCACGAAGACGTAGCCGGCGAAGATGCCGATACCAAGCGCACCGGCGAGCCAGGCCAGACCGTTCTTGCCAAGGAACTTGGCAGAGGATCGCGCCACAGGCGCGGCCAGCACGACCTGGACGTCCACGTAGATCGACGGCGCGATGGTGCTGAGCGCGATCGCCAGGGCGTACGGTAGCCGGTTCGGAGGGACCACCCGAACCAAGGCTTCGACCATGGTGGTGAAGGCGCCCATCTTGTAAAGCAACGCTCCCATCAGGACTCCGAAGCCGATCAGCAGGCCGATCTTGGCCATGATCTCGCCGAAGCCTGCGGTGATCGCCCCCACGGTGCCCTCGAATCCGACGCCAGAGGCAAGTCCCAGATAGAAGCAACCCAGGATCAGGGCCACGATGGGGTCGACCTTGAACCGGATGATCAGCAGAATGATCGCGACGATGGCGATCGAAGTGTGCAGAGCAACCATGTGTGAATGACTCCTTGGTCTGCGCCACACCCGTGTGACGCACCCCAAGACTGCTCCCGCGAGCCTGGCTGAGGCATGCTTGTGTTCATAGTGTTCACGAACCGCGATCCCGACCGACGCGTCCGACCTCGAAGCGTGGCCTC
>JAAYVP010000293.1 GCA_012517115.1 Brooklawnia sp.
CACCCGGTTCGGCGCCCAGATCAGCGGCGACGACTTCATCTCGCTAGCCGAGCGGGGTGGCCTGAGCCAGATCAGCATCTACGCCAGTCGCCCCTACGAGAGCCTCTTCTCCGGCAATATCATTCAGATCTGCCCGGTCGGTGCCTTGACCAGCGTGGACTACCGCTTCCAGGCACGTCCGTTCGACCTGGTCAGCACCACCTCGACCTGCGAGAACTGCGCGTCCGGGTGTGAACTGCGCATCGATCACCGGCACTTCCAGGTCAAGCGTCGGCTCGCCGGCAACGACCCCGAGGTGAACGAGGAATGGAACTGTGACAAGGGCCGGTTCGGCTTCTATTACGGCCGTCAGGACGACCGGCTGACCCACCCGCTGGTGCGCCGTGGTGACGAACTCGTGCCCGCGAGTTGGCCGGAGGCGATAGATGCCGCGGTGGCAGGTCTGCAGGCGGCAGGCAGTTCGGTTGGTGTGCTGGTCGGCGGGCGCTTGACCCTCGAGAACGCGTTCGCTTACTCGCGCTTCGCCCGTGCGGTGGTCGGCACCAACTCGATCGACTTCCGGGCCCGGCCGTATGGTGCGGACGAGGCGTCCTTCCTGGCCGCTCATGTGGTTGGCCAATCGGTTGCAGACGCGGTCACCTACGCAGACCTTGAGCACGCCAAGAAGGTTGTGCTGGTCGGCTTCGAGCCGGAGGATGAATCACCGATCGTCTTCCTGCGGTTGCGTAAGGCGTGGCGGCAGAACTCGACGGCGATCACCGCGATCGCGCCGTTCTTGTCGAATGGTTCGGCGAAGATGGGCGCGACGCTGCTGCCCACTCCGCCGGGACACGAGGTCGAGGCCCTCAACGGGCTAGCCGACCAGTTGGACGCCGAAACTATCGTCCTGGTGGGGGAGCGGGCCTCGCTGGTCCCCGGCCTGCTGGCAGCAGTTGCGAAGCTGTCCGCGAGGGACGTCCGCTGGGCGTGGATCCCGCGGCGCGCCGGTGAACTCGCCGCACTCGAAGCAGGCTGTCTGCCTGGCCTGCTGCCCGGTGGGCGGCTGGTCTCGGACGCGCGGGCGCGTGTCGACCTACAGGCTGCCTGGGGGGCGGCGCATCTGCCCGAAGACGCCGGACTGGACGCCCAGGCCATCCTGCAGGCCGCCGACAGCGGCAAGCTGAAGGCGCTGATCGCAGCTGGCGTCGACCTCGACGACATGGTTCATCCGGCCGAAGCCCGCGACAGTCTCATGAGCAACGTCTTCGTCGTCAGCCTCGAGCAGCGACGCAGTTCGGTCACCAGAGCAGCCGACGTGGTTTTCCCAGTCGCGCTGCTCGAGGAACAGAACGGCACTTTCATCAACTGGGAACACCGCGTTCGTCCCGTGCGGGCCGTCAACACCCGGGCCAGCAATGTGATGACCGATGTCCGAGTACTGGCGGCGTTGGCCGATGCGATGGGCGCCGACCTCGGGATGCGCAGCCCAGCCCACGCCAAAGCCGCGCTTGACGAGATCAGCGATTGGGAGGGCGCTCGCGCCCAATTCACCGCCAGCGCGGGCGGCGCAGAGCTGACGGACTCGGCAGAGGGAGTGCTGCTCGCAAGTTGGCGCACTGCCCTTGATGATTCGCGTTGTCTGGACGGCGCCGAGACCCTGAAGCGGACCGCTCCTGGGGCGGTCGCGCGGATCTCCCCGGCCACCGCCGCCGGGCTGGGCGTCTCGTCCGGTGATGCTCTGACCCTGGTCAACGGCGGAGCGGAGGTCACCCTGCCCGCCGCGGTCACCGCGGGCATGGTCGATGGCGTCGTCTGGGCTCCCATGAACGTCGGCGTCTCGTTGCTCGCTACGCTGCAGGCCCGCCCGGGCGACCGGGTACGGCTGGTAGCCGATCACAGTGCAGGAGGTGTGGCATGAGCCCGCTTTTCGGTAGCGACCCGTGGTGGATCGTCCTGATCAAGGTGGTGGGGGTCTTCGTCCTGCTGCTGACGTGGACCATCTTCGAGGTCTGGTTCGAGCGTCGCGTGCTCGGCAAGATGCAGAACCGCAAGGGCCCCATCATGAACGGCCCCTTCGGTCTCGGCCAGGCCTTGGGCGACGGTGTGAAGCTGCTGTTCAAGGAGGACTTCCGTCCGGCCCGCACCGACGCCATCGTCTTCACGCTCGCGCCGATGCTGACCGCAGTGGCTGCGTTCTCGGCGTGGGCAGTGATCCCATTGGGTGGCGAAGTCCAGATGTTCGGGGTCACCACTCGACTCCAAGTCACCGATCTGCCGGTCGGGGCGCTGGTGGTGGTCGCGATCGCCGGTGTCGGTTTCTACGGCTTCGTGCTGGCCGGCTGGGCGTCCAGCGGCACCTACTCGTTGCTCGGTTCGATGCGGGCGACGGCGCAGGTCATCAGCTACGAGATCGCGATGGGCCTGTCGTTCGTGGCCGTCTTCATGGTCGCGGGTTCGATGTCGACCAGCTTGATCGTGGAGGCGCAGCAGCAGCCGCTGGTGCTGTTCGGCGCGACGATCCCGCTGCCCAGTTGGTATGCGCTGCCGTTACTGCCCAGTTTCGTGATCTACTTCATCTCGATGTTCGGCGAGACCAATCGGCAGCCGTTCGACATGCCGGAGTGCGAATCCGAATTGGTCTCGGGGCACATCACCGACTACTCCGGCTTCCGTTACGCGTTGTTCTTCCTCGCTGAGTACATCAACATGATCACCGTTTCGGCTGTGGTCACCACCCTCTTCCTGGGTGGCTATGGGGCGCCGTGGCCGTTGAACGGCACCGTGGTTGACCAAGGTTGGTGGGGCCTGCTTTGGTTCATGCTCAAGGTGCAGGTGCTGCTGTTCGTATTCTCCTGGGTGCGGGCCGCTGTGCCGCGCGTCCGGTACGACCAACTGATGGACCTCGGCTGGAAGGTGCTGATCCCGGCCAACCTGCTGTGGATCACCATGCTGGCACTGGGTCGCGGCTCGGCGATCCACGGGTGGTGGGATTCCCCGTTCTTCATCGGTACCGCCGCGGTGCTGCTGCTGGTGGTGCTCGGTGCAATCTGGTTCAGCGGCAAAGAAGAGCCAGCTGACCAAGACGATCTCACGTTCGTCGACGAGCACGGCGACTTCGACGCCTTCGCCGGCGGCTATCCGGTACCACCGATGCCGGGGCAGAAGCTGGTCACCACGGTCTTCGCGTCCACGGCGGACGACGAGCGTGAACCGGTGGGCGCCGCCGCGCCCCGCCGCGCCACCCCCAATACGAATGGAGCTGATGCCTGATGGGCGCCTGGTCAGGATTCGGCATCACCTTCCGGACGATGTTCCGGAAGACCTTCACCCAGGGCTATCCGCAGAAGGGACACGAGAAGGTCACGGCGCCGCGCTACCACGGCCGGCACCAGCTCAACCGCTGGCCTGACGGCCTCGAGAAATGCGTCGGATGTGAGCTGTGCGCATGGGCCTGTCCCGCAGACGCGATCTACGTCGAGGGCGCCGACAATACAGCGGAAGAGCGTTACTCGCCCGGCGAGCGGTACGGCCGGGTCTACCAGATCAACTACCTGCGCTGCATCTTGTGCGGCTACTGCATCGAGGCCTGCCCCACGCGCGCGTTGACGATGACCAACGACTTCAAGTTCTCGGAACGCACCCGCGAGATCATGATCTACCAGAAGCACGAACTGCTGGCACCTCTGCTACCCGGCATGGAGGAGCCACCGCACCCCCGCCGATTGGGTGACAACGAGAAGGACTACTTCCTCGGTCTACCACCCACTGGCCAACTCGACACCCGTACCGGCCCCGGCACTGCCGGGTCCAAGTCCGCTAGCAAGGAGGCGGGGAAGTGATTCCGCTGATCACCGCCCAGACGGTCGCCTTCTGGGTCTTCGCCCCGTTGGCGGTCGCCGGCGGACTGGGCATGGTCTTGTCCCGCAAACCGGTGCACTCGGCGCTGAGCCTGGCCGGCATGATGGTGGCGCTCGGCTGCCTCTACGCCTCGCTGGATGCACCGTTCCTTTTCGTCGCCCAGATCATCGTCTACACCGGCGCTGTCATGATGCTGTTCATCTTCACCATGATGATCGTCGGTGTTGACTCCGTCGACTCGCTGGTCGAGACCATTCGAGGTCAGCGTGTGGCGTCCACCATCGCTGTCGGGGCACTCGCCGTGCTGCTGATCG
>JAAYVP010000034.1 GCA_012517115.1 Brooklawnia sp.
CGGCGCATCGAATCCGGACTCTTCCAGTTGCAGCAGCGTGGACAGATCGTCCGGTTTGGCGGTAGTGACGATCATCGTGCCTCCTTGAGCTTGGGCAGCCGCAACCGGCCGCCAGCCAAAGCCGACTTGCGAGTCTTCGGAGCCTCAGCATCCGGCTTGCGCAGGTAGGCCGGCTCCAGGCCAGCATCTGACAGCTCCCCGATGCGGGACGCCACCAGCGCCGCATCCATCCCTCTGGGAGCTCCAGCGGGGACACGTCCGGCGAAGACCTCGGGATAGACCTCGACGCCCGGGCCACCAGCTGGCAGGCTCGGGACATCGGCAGGCGGACCAACCGCGGGGCCGGCGACCCGGCTGCCGGACGCGTCGTAGCTCGCCCAATAAAGCTCCTTGCGGCGGGCGTCGGTGACCACCACCGCCTGCGTGCCCGGTGGGTTGGTGGTGAACCACGTCATGGCGATGGCGTCCAAGGTGCCGAAGCCGCGCACCGCGATCCCCGCCGCCATGCCGAGGGTGCGGGCGGTCACTATCCCGATCCGAAGCCCGGTGAATGGTCCGGGCCCGATGCCGACCGCGATCAGGGAGAGATCTGCCAAGCTGATCCGGTTGGCCGCGAGCAACTCGTCGATCATCGGCTGCAGCAATTCCACGTGGCGTCGGGACGAAGTCTCGGTCCGTCGATCGACTGGCCGACAGTCGTTGGCCAGCCCGATGTTGACCCCGGCCGCGGTGTCGATGGCTAGTGTCCACTTGCTCACTGTTCCCACCGCCCGTCGAACTGCTCCACGAATCCCCACAAGTCAGCCCCCGCCCAGCGCGGCCCGATGCCGCCCAGTCGCACGATCCGGGTCTCATCGTCCGGATCGCCGCTCCGGTCGATATGGATCTCGAGCCGATCGCTGGCCAACTGGTCGGCCAGGCCGGTCCCCCACTCGACGAAGGTCACCGAATCGGCCAGCGACGCGTCCAGGTCGAGATCGTCGAGTTCGGCCGCCGAGCCGAGCCGGTAGGCATCAACGTGTACCAACTGCACCCCGCCGTCGCGGGCGGGATGGATACGGCTGAGCACGAAAGTGGGCGAGGTGATGGGGCCGGTCACTCGCAGACCTGCCCCCAGGCCTTGAGCGAGCGTGGTCTTCCCCGATCCCAACTCGCCGCTGGCGATGATCAGATCACCGGGACGCAGCAGCTTGGTCAACCGGGCACCGAGTTCACGCATCGCCGCCGCCGAGGGCACCCGGACACTCGCTGGCAGGTCGACCGCGATCAGTACCCGCTGGGCGTCCAACTCGGCGACGATCTCGAATCCGTGACTCAGCCACCAGCGGATAACGCTGGGCAGTTCGCGACGGGCGACCAGCTGCAGACGGCGCATCCCGGCTTCCTGGGCGAGCCCTGCAGCGGCCTGCACAAGTTGGGTTGCAATGCCGTGCTGGCGCTGGCTTGGCAGCACGCTGACCCGCGATAGCATCGCGGTCGGCGGACTGGCTTGAGCGTCCAACGCCAGGAACAGGCAGCCGATGTCACCGGCGTCGTCGCTCGCGATGATGCCAATCTGGTCGCTGAGGTAGCCCTCGATGTCTGCCAAGGTGTCACCTAAGGCATCCGCGGGCGGGTCTAGCGCAGGACGCGCACAGAAGGCCTCAGTGATGATGCGCAGCATCCGCGGACCGTCCCCACGGCCCGCGATACGCAGCGTGGGCGCCGGGGCCACCTGATCGATCACGGCGTGTCAGTCTACGCGCGCGAACGTCCGCAACCGAATCTGCGGATCCGGGGCCCGGGCGTTGCTGTCGCTCGCGTGCCAGCCGGCTGCTCGGCATCGCCGCCAGCAAACGCTGGGGATACTGACAAGTTGGTTCGCACGCGGCTGTGGGGTCCCACCAGAATTCACCCGCTTTCGGCCTAGCCAGCACTTGCGACGCAAGCTCGGCGAATCAGACGGCGTAAAGTGAAGACGTGCGTGTTGCGTTTGTCGTCGAGTGTTTCCTTCCGGCCGTCAACGGAGTGACTAACTCCGTGTTGCGGATGTTGGAGCATCTTCGACGGCGAGGCCATGAGGCGCTGGTGATCGCCCCCAACGATCCGCGCGGGGTACCCGACAGCTACGCCGGCTTCCCGATCGTCACCACGGCATCGCTGTTACTGCCGTGGTACCCGGACATGCGTTTGTCAGCGACCTTGACCGCCCAGGTCGAGAAGCATCTGGCCGACTTCGCCCCAGATGTGGTGCACTTGGCGGCGCCGGTGGTGCTCGGCTACAAGGGTGTGCTGGCTGCCGCCCGGCTGGGTGTGCCTAGCGTCGCGCTCTACCAGACTGAGGTGCCGAAGTATGCGGTGCAGTACGGCTACCCCGCCGCTGAGCCCTTCCTGTGGCACCACCTCCGCAAGCTTCACAACATGGCGACCATTAACTTGGCCCCCTCCAGCTACACCCGTGATCAACTGCTCGATCACGGCTTCGCCAGAGTGGGCGTGTGGGGACGCGGAGTCGACACCGAGCGCTTCAATCCGCGCCGGCGTGACCTGGCACTGCACGATTCGTGGGCACCCGGTGGCGAGGTCGTCGTCGGCTACATGGGACGGCTCGCCGCCGAGAAGCAGGTTAGCGATCTGCGCGTGCTGGCAGACTTGCCCGGCACCCGCATGGTGATCATCGGTGACGGCCCGATGCGTGCCGAACTCGAAGAGCAGTTGCCGGACGCGATCTTCGTCGGCATGAAGACCGGCGACGACCTGCCCCGGTACTTGGCCAGCCTCGACCTGTTCGTCCACCCGGGTGAACTGGAGACTTTCGGCCAGGCTATCCAGGAGGCGCAGGCGTCCGGGCTTGCGGCCATCGCACCTCGCCGAGGCGGCCCGATCGACTTGATCGAGCCCTCCCACAATGGCTGGCTTTACGGCCCCGGCGACTTGGCCGACCTGCGCCGTCGAGTCGCCGACCTGGCGGGCGATGATTTTAAGCGGGCATCGTTCGGACGCACCGCCCGCGCATGGGTGGAGAACCGTACCTGGCCGCAGATCAGCGACCAGTTGCTCGACTACTACTGGGCCGCGATAGAACTCGGCGTGAACGCGCCGGTCCGGATCGCCTGAGCGCCAACCAACTCCGCCAACTCGCTGAGTACCACGGGAATCGCCTTGGCGACCTCATCGGGCGGGAAGGGGCCAGGCTTGCGGGTCGCTGCGAGCGCCTGCACCGAGGCACCGAGTGCTGCGGCTCGCCACGGGGGCAGGCCAGCTGCCAGCAGTGTCCCGCAGATGCCAGCCAGTACATCGCCCGATCCGGCCTGCGCTGTCCAGGCCGGTCCTGGCACCGCCAGGGTGACGGTGCCGCTGGAGTCTGCAACATATTGGGTGGCGCCCTTGAGCAGCACTGTGGTGTGCCAGCGCGCGGCGGCGGCCCGCACCGATCCGATCGGATCGGCGACCACTTGGGCGCGGGCGATGTTCAGCATGGCAGCCAACTCGCCGGCGTGCGGGGTGAGCAACCATCCCTCGGGCAGCTCATCGGGTAGGTCATTCAGGGCCTCGGCGTCGACGACCGCAGGTAGACCAGAGTCCAGAATCGGACGCAAACGTTCGCGTCCGCTCCCGGTGCCCCAGCCAGAACCCGCCAGCCAGGCATTCACTCGACCATCGCCAATGGTGACCGAAGGCTGTCTTGTCAGCACGAAGTCGGCGGCCCGCTGTGGCCCGATGTACCTGACCATGCCGACACCCGAGTAGAGCGCACCAACGACTGACAGCACGGCAGCACCGGGATACCGGTCGGAACCGGTATCGACACCCAAGACGCCTCTGGAGTACTTGTCGGCGTACGGCGTCGGCCAGGGCCACCACCGGGCCACATCGACCCGCTCCATCTGGCGCAGTTCGGCGTCTGGCAGGTTCAGGCCGACATCGGCGACCTCCACCTCCCCGCAACAACTGGCGGCCGGTTGCGCCAGATGGCAGAGCTTGGGTGCTGCGAAGGTGATCGTGACGTCAGCGTTCATGTGGTGCTGCGACCGCTCGTGGTGATCTGCAGCTAGACCCGAGGGCAGGTCGACCGCCAACACCGGAATCGACAGCGTCTGGCAAGCCTCGGCGAACCAGTTGACCCTTTCGGGCAGACCCGGACGAGCCCCGAGCCCGATGATCGCATCGATGACCAGCGCCACATCGGGGAGCATCCGCATCACGGTCACCGAGTCGATGAAGCGAATGCCTGCCTGCCTAGCTGCCACCACACCTTGGGCGTGGGCCTTGCCGGTGACCAGCCAGACCACGACCTGACGGCCTGCACGGGCGAGGTTGCGGGCGGCAAAAAGTCCGTCACCGCCGTTATGCCCGGGACCCACCGCCACCAGGACGAAACCTGGCTCAGCTGTCATCTGTTCGGCGCGCGTAGAAACCCACTGGGCCGCGATCTGCATCAGATCATCTTGCGGGTGGGCGGCCATGTACTCCTGTTCAGCAGCACGAATCTGCTCGACATTGTGGATCCCGATCACGATTTCCCCTCACAGACGACGAAGGCGGTCGCCAGTCCTGCGTCGTGGCTGAGCGACACTCTGATGTTACCCACCCCGAGCGTTTCGGCTCGGGCCGCTACCGTACCCCGGATCACGAACTCAGGCTGGCCCAACTCGGAAGTGACCACCTCGGCGTCCAACCAAACCATGCCGCCCGGTGACCCTAGGGCCTTGGCGAGCGCCTCTTTGGCGGCGAATCTGGCGGCCAACGAGGCTGGTGGACGCCTGGTGCCGTCGGGCAACTGCGCCTCGGTCGCATTGAACAACCGCTCCACCATCCGAGGGCGACGCCGCAGCATCGAGGCGAACCGGGCGACTCCGCAGATGTCGACCCCGACGCCGATGATCACTCGACGGTCACCGACTTCGCTAGGTTTCGCGGCTGGTCGACATCGTGGCCAAGGACCGTGGCCAACTCACAAGCAAACAACTGCAGCGGCACACTTGACAGCAACGGCTGCAGCAACGTAGACACGTGCGGCAACCAGATCAGTTCGTCGGCGTACGACGCTACCTGGGCGTCACCCTCTTCGGCCAGGACGATGGTGCGCGCCCCCCGGGCCCGCACCTCCTGGATGTTGCTGATCACCTTGTCGCGCAACTGGTCGCGGCCAGCTGGCGGCACAATGACGAAGACCGGCATGCCTGGTTCGATGATGGCGATCGGGCCATGTTTCAACTCGCCGGCGGCGAATCCCTCGGCATGCTGGTAAGCGATCTCCTTCAGCTTGAGCGCACCCTCCAGTGCCACCGGGAAGCCGACGTGGCGTCCGAGGAAGATGAAGTCGTTCTGGTCGGCCAACTCGTGGGCCAACTGGTAGACCCGGTCGGCGTCGTCCAGCATCCGCTGGATCAGCTCGGGGGTGCCGGCCAACTCGGTGGTGATCAGCCGGATCTCGTCGGAATACTTCATGCCCCGCACCTGGGCCAGATAGAGCCCGAGCAGGTAGCAGGCAGCCAGCTGGGTGAGGAAACCTTTGGTTGACGCAACACCGATCTCGGGACCGGCATGGGTGTAGATCACTGCGTCCGATTCACGTGGAATGGTCGCGCCGTTGGTGTTGCAGATCGCGATCACTTTGGCGCCCTGGATGCGCGCATGCCGGATCGCCATCAAAGTGTCGGCGGTCTCACCAGACTGGCTGATGGTCACGCACAATGTCTGCGGGTCGACGATCGGGTCCCGATAGCGGAACTCGGAGGCCACTTCGACTTCGCACGGCACCCGCGTCCAATGCTCGATGGCGTACTTGGCGACCATGCCGGCGTAGTAGGCGGAGCCGCAGGCCACGATGACGATCTTGTTGACGCGGCGCAGGTCTTCTTGCGATATGCCGCGCATCTCGTCGAGCACCAGTTCACCGTGGTCGTTGTAGCGGCCCAACAGGGTGTCGGCGACCGCCTTCGGTTGCTCGAAGATCTCCTTGCGCATGAACCAGTCGAAGCCACCCTTCTCGGCGGCCGAGGTATCCCAATCCACCTGGTAGCGCTGCACTTCGGCTGGCTGTCCATCGAAGCCGACCACGGTGATCTCGGACGGGCTGATCCGCACTACCTGGTCCTGACCGAGTTCGACCACCTCACGGGTGTGTTCGATGAATGCCAGCACGTCAGAGGCCACGAAGTTCTCGCCGTCACCGACACCGACCACCAGGGGCGAGTTGCGGCGGGCGGCCACCACCTGGTCCGTCGCTTCGGCGTCCACTGCGACCAGCGTGAACGCCCCCTGCAGGCGTCCGACGACCGCCCGCATGGCGCCGAGCAGGTCATGATTGCCCGCAAGCTCCCGCGCCAACAAATGCGCAGCCACCTCGGTGTCAGTCTCGGACATGAACTCGGCGCCGGCTTCGCCTAACTCGGCGCGCAGCTGGGAGTAGTTCTCGATGATGCCGTTGTGCACCACCGCCACCCGGCCGTCCGCGGAGACGTGCGGATGAGCATTGGTGTCGTTGGGGGCCCCGTGGGTGGCCCACCGGGTATGCCCGATGCCTTGGTGGGATGTCGGCAAGTGGCGATCATCCAACTCCGCCTCGAGATTGGCGAGTTTGCCGGCTTTCTTCGCCACGGCCAACCGTCCGGCCGCGACGATGGCGATGCCAGCCGAGTCGTACCCGCGGTATTCCATCCGGCGCAAGCCGGCCACAAGGACCTCCTGCGCGTCCCGAGGTCCGGTGTATCCGACGATTCCACACATGGCAACGAGTGTAGAGATCAGCCCGCTACGCTTGCACAATGCCCCGCGAAGAAAGAGAACCGTGTCCAGCCCATGGGTGACCCTGCCGAGGGCAGCGTGGGCACGGTTAGCCCACGACAACCAGCAACGACTCGACAGCGAGACTGTCATTCGGCTTCGGGGTCTGCAGGATCCGACCGATGTGCGCGACGTGGCAGAGGTCTACCTGCCGCTCGCCCAACTGCTGAACCTCTACCGCATCAACCATGACCAGTTGTACGCCGATTCCTACGGCTTTCTAGGCATCCACCCGGGCCGTACGCCGTTCGTGATCGGTGTCGCCGGGTCGGTCGCGGTCGGGAAGTCGACTACTGCCCGTCTGCTGCGCGAGTTGCTGGCCCGGTCCCCGGGCTATCCGCGGGTCGATCTGGTCACCACAGACGGCTTCCTGTACCCCAACGCGGTCCTTGAACAGCGTGGTCTGTTAGACAAGAAAGGCTTCCCGGAGAGC
>JAAYVP010000294.1 GCA_012517115.1 Brooklawnia sp.
CGGCGACGATCAGTTCCGTCGTCCCCATCAGGAAAGCGACGGCGCCGAGCAGCCACACGGTGGCGGGGAGACGCTCAGGCCTGGCTGAGGTCGTGTCGGGGGTGGGAGAAAAGGTGATCTGTGGTGCTGTTTGGGTGATTGTCATGGTTTCTTTCGGTTGTCCTCAGGTGAGGCATTTCCAAGGGGTGCAACAACTATTTGGGGTTGCATCATTCATCTCACCAGCCGCTGAGGGCGGCAGCCAGACTCCGTCGATAGGGGTGCCAGCGAGGATCCTCTGCGTAGTTGAATGCGGAAGGGGCGGCAGGCGCCTGCGGCCCGCCGCCTCTTCCACACCGAATCGCTTCGGTCATGCCCAGTTCGTCGGTTCCGGTAACCTACCCTGCGGCCACCTCCTGCCGCCGGGCGCGGAAGCGCCTGATGGCGAGAATCTCAAGCCCGACCAGACCCAGAGCCAGTACGACGACCACCGGATAGTAGACGTACAGCCAGGCAGGGGTGGCGATGTCAGGCTGACCATCCTCGTACAACCAGCTGTTCACCGTCGTGTAGAGGATGTTGTGTGAGGCCTCACGCATCGCGATCACCGAAGTGGCGGAATGATCGGTGATGACGTTGGTCCCCTGCACCGTGGCGAGCATCGCATCATTTCCCGCTCTGATGGCCTGGTCGCCGATCTGGTAGCCGAAGCCGCCGAAGTAGTCTGTCAGGACGAACCCACGAAAGCCCCACTCGTCGCGCAGTACGTTGCGTAGCAATGGCTCGCTCGCCGACGAGTACAGATTTCCGACGTAGTTGAACGAGGCCATCACCGCGGTCGCCCCGCCGTCCTTGACGGCGATCTCGAACGGCTTGAGATAGACCTCACGCATCGTCTGCTCGTCTGCCCAGGTCGTCAGCATGGCGACCCGGTTGGTCTCCTGGTCGTTCAGCGAGAGGTGCTTGATGAAAGGGTACACACCCTTTGAACGTGCGCCGACGACCTGCTCGGCGGCCATGGTTCCGGAGAGCACGGCGTCCTCGGAGAAGTACTCGAAGTTGCGGCCGGCGAACGGAGTGCGATGGATGTTCATGGCAGGGGCGTACCAGCCGGTGATGTTCATCTCCTGCGCCATGTCACCGATCGCCTCGCCGAACTGCCGGGCCAGATCCTTGCTGAAGGTGTTCGCTACCGACACACCTGATGGCAGACCGATCGAGCCAACACCGGTGAAGTTGTTGTTCAACGTCGACGGACCGTCGGCGTCGCTCTGGCGCGGCTTGTTGATGGACGCCACGTCCGCGTTGCCATACCCGGCGAACGCGATCAGCTCATTCATCTCATCCCAGCTGAGCTGATCGAGCAGGTCGTTCCACATCGGATCGTCGTAGCTCTTGCCGTACAACTGGTGGAGGTCGATGCCGTTACGTGCGCCGGTCGTGGGCATCTGGTCCGCTTCATCGTTGACATTCACGTAGTTCGACGCGTTGATGAAGGTGGACTTGTAGTGCTCCGACAGCGACATGGTGCTCGGCGCTGCCGTCACCCGGTCACGGTTGGCGAACCCGTCCGCTCGCGACAGTGTCTCGAAGTCGGGCGTGATGTAGTCGAACTGGTTGGTGACCTCGGTCGCGTCGGAGGCGCGGTGGTTCTCCCCGGAGTACACGATGGTCTGGTCGACCGTCAGGTTCTGCTCATCCAGCACCGCATGCGAGTTGGCATTCACCGAGATCACGTAATTACCTGCCTCGAGTGTGTAGGCCCTGGCATTGCGCGCATCGTAGGACGCCAAGTCATCCTCGCTGAAGGAGACCGTGACCGTCTGAGACTGCCCTGCCGCCAACTCCTCGGTCTTGGCGAAGTCGACCAGATTGACTGACGCTTTCTCGATGCCGCCGTTGGTGTAGGGAGGGTTCACGTAGACCTCGACCACATCCTTGCCGGCCACCTGGCCGGTGTTGGTGACGGTCACGTCGAAGGTGATCTGGCCATCGGCTCGGCTGATTGGCCCCATCTCCTGCTGGAATGTGGTGTAGCTCAGGCCGTAGCCGAACGGATACTGCACGACCGCGCCGTAGTCGATAGCGCCCTCGTCGTCAGCGGTCTCGTAGTACTTGTAGCCGACGTAGATGCCCTCGACGTAGTTGACGAAGCTCGGCTGGACATGCAGGGCCTGGCCCGCGAACGTGGTGTCCACCGCGAACTCGTCCATGTTGTCGAACTTGAACTGGCCGAAGTTGTTCGCCCACGGGGCCTGGGTGAAGTCCCGGATGAAGGTGTCGGTGGTGCGGCCCGACGGGTTCACCGCACCGGTCAGAATCTCGCCGAGGGCGGTGAAACCGGTCTGCCCGGCGGGCGGGGCCCACAGCACAGCGCGGACCTGCTCGGGCTGCTCGACGAAGCTCATGTTGAACGCGTTGGGGCCGTTATAGATGACGATCACGTTGTCGAAGTTCGCGGTGACCAGGTTCAGCATGTCGCGTTCACTGCGCGAGGGCTGCAGGTAGCTTCCGCCCGCCTCGAAGTCGTTGTAATCGGCCGAGTTGTTGCGGTACACGGCGCCAGCAGCGCTGGTCTCACCAGGGCCGATGATTGCGCTCTCGCCCGGACCGAACTGCAGATTCTCGCCAGGCCGGGTCATGTCGGAGGGCAGGTCGAAGCCCTCACCGCCGGAGCGAGAGATCACCACCACGGCGGTGTCGGAGAACTCCCGGGCGCCTGCGATCAGCTCGTCCGGGTAAGTGCTGGCGGGCGGCTCCGGCAAAGTCCAGTCTTGCGCCATCGGGCTGAGCACAGGACGATCGGC
>JAAYVP010000295.1 GCA_012517115.1 Brooklawnia sp.
GGGCTGCCCGTCCGCTCGGAAATCACCGAGTTGGCTGCCGCCGGACGGCTGAGCAGGCAGGCCGCCCAACGCGACCGATTCGGCTTGCATCGCGACTTGCCGGTGCTGCTGGTGAGCGGGGGATCTCAAGGCGCGCGGAGCCTCAACAACGCAACCCTGGACGCCGCCGACAGGTTGCTCGCAGCCGGCATCCAGGTGCTGCATGTTTGGGGTAACAAGAACTTCCACGCAGGCCTCACCGAGCAGATCGATCCCACCACCGGGGCGCGCTATCGTCCACTCGCCTACGTCGACCATATGTCGGACGCCTACGCGGCCGCTGACTTGATGCTTGCACGTTCGGGCGCCGGCACCGTGGTCGAGACTGCAGTGGTCGGGTTGCCCACCATCCTCGTGCCACTACCGATCGGCAACGGTGAACAGGCCCGAAACGCTCAACCCCTGGTCGACGCAGCTGCCGCCGTGGTGATTGCGGACGCTGACCTCGACAGCGAGCGGCTGATCAGCGAGGTCACCACGCTGCTGGCAGATCGGGAACGGTTGGGGCAGATGTCTCGTGCGGCGCAGCAACTCATGCGTCCCGGAGCGGCCGACCGGGTCGCCCGCATCATCCTTGAGGCCGGAGGTGCCCGATGAGCCTGCAACCGGTGGTCGACCTCATCGCGCCTGATGAGCTGGGGGCGTTGCATTTCATCGCGATCGGTGGCGCCGGCATGAGCGGCATTGCTGAGATGTATCAACTGCTGGGTCACCGGGTCAGCGGTTGCGACCAAGCTGATTCGCCCACCCTGCGACAACTGGCCGCTAGCGGCATCACCACCGCCATCGGTCATGACCCGGCGCACCTGGTCGGCGTCGACACCGTCGTGGTCTCGACCGCGATCCGCGAGCAGAACCCCGAGTTGGTGGCTGCCCGCAGGCTCGGCATGCGGGTCTGGCACCGTAGCGCCGCACTGGCCGCTCTGATGCTGGGACGCCGCGGGGTGGCGGTCGCCGGAGCCCATGGCAAGACCACCACCAGCGCCATGACCGCCACCATGTTCGCGGCCGCTGGCGCTGACGCGTCGTATGTGATTGGCTCGCCGTTGGCCGCGACAGGCCGCAGTTCGCATCTCGGCAGCGGCGACGTTTTCATCGTGGAAGCCGATGAGTCCGACGGCAGCTTCCTGCAGTATCCGACCCAGATCGCGGTGATCACCAACATCGAAGCCGACCACCTTGACCGTTGGGGAACCGCCAGGGCCTACGCCGAGGGCTTCCACCGGTTCGCGACCGGTGCATCCGTGCAGGCGGTGGTGATCAACGTCGATGATCTCGGTGCTCGGGCGCTATCGGAAGAACTGCATGCCGTGGGCGCCCGCGTCGTGGGTTACGGCGAGGCCGCTGACGCGCAGGTCCGGCTCACCGATCTCGACTTCGAGGGCACGCACGCCTCGGCCACGTTGCATGCCGAGGGGCAAAGCTATCGGTTGCAGTTGCAGGTTCCCGGACGTTACAACCTCGCAAACGCCGCGGCTGCATTCGCTGTGGGCCGCATCCTCGGTCTGGACGCGCAGCGATTGATCGAGGGGGCAGCGTCTTTCACCGGCACGTTGCGTCGCTTCCAGTTGGTGGGGAGGCCAAGGCTGAACCCCAATGATCCCCCCGAGGCTGCCGTTCTGGTCTTCGACGACTACGCCCATCACCCCACTGAGTTGCGGGCCGCCCTGGGGGCAGCTTTGCGTGCCAAGGGCGCCGGACGCCTGGTCGCCTGCTTCCAACCTCACCTCTACAGCCGAACCCGGGACTTCGCCGAGGAATTCGGTGTGGCGTTGTGTCTGGCCGATGTGATCGTGGTCACCGATGTCTACGGCGCCCGGGAAGATCCGATGCCGGGGGTCAGCGGAGCCTTGGTCGCCGACGCCGCCAGGCGGCACGCCCGCCCGGGCACCCGCGTCGACTACGTCCCCGA
>JAAYVP010000035.1 GCA_012517115.1 Brooklawnia sp.
CCGACCGGGCAGATCTGAATGATATTGCCGGAGAAGAGGCTCTCGTAGGGGCGACTGGCGTAGATGCTGATCTGGCTCAGGCCACCCCGCTCGGCTAGCGAGATGAAGTCGTCGCCGCTGATCTGGGCGCCGAACCGGGTGCAACGCTGGCACAGTACGCAGCGTTCCCGGTCGAGCAGCACTTGGGCCGAGATATTCACCGGCTTCGGGTAGGTGCGCTTGACGCCCTCGTAACGCGATTCCCCAGCGCCGTGGCTCATGGACTGGTTCTGCAGTGGGCATTCGCCGCCCTTGTCGCAAATCGGGCAGTCCAGCGGATGGTTGATCAGGAGGAACTCCAGCATGCCCGCCTGATGCTTGGCCACCGTTTCGTTGGCGGCTGCGGTCTGAACGACCATGTTCGGCATTACGGTCAGCGCGCAAGCTGGCTGCGGCTTCATGGGACGCCCATTGCCGGCGTCAGGCACGTCGACGATGCACTGGCGGCAGGCCGCCACCGGGTCGAGCAGCGGATGATCGCAGAATCTCGGGATCTCAATGCCGATCTGCTCCGCCGCCCGGATCACCAAGGTGCCCTTCGGGACGCTGATCTGGATACCGTCGATCGTTGCGGTCACCAGATCAGGATTGGCGACTTCGCCCGCCGTCTTCTGGTCGGTGCTCACTTGTCGGCCACCTCATTCACGATCAGCTTCTCCCGCTCGTAGGGGAAGTAGATGGACTTCTCGTAGGGGAACAGTTCCCAAGCTGGGGTGTGGTAGCCGGCTTCGAACTCGTCCCGGAAGTACTTGATCGAGCTGGTGATGTTGGCGACGAAGCCGTCAGCCAAAGTGCAGAAGCTCTTCATCGAGACGTTGTCGCAGACATCGAGCAACTTCTCCACATCGCCCTCGCTGCCACGGCCTGCTTCGAGGTTACGCAGCGTCTGCACCAGCCACCAACTGCCCTCACGACACGGGGTGCACTTGCCGCAGGACTCGTGCTTGTAGAACTCGGTGTAGCGCAGCGTCGTGCGCACCACCGAGACGGTTTCGTCGTAAGTCTGCAACGCCTTGGTGCCGAGAATCGAGCCGGCCGCCGCGACACCCTCGTAGTCGAGCGGGACGTCGAGGTGCTCGGGGGTCAGGATCGGTGTCGACGACCCACCCGGGGTGAAGAACTTCAACTGGTGCCCGGCACGGATGCCGCCTGCCAAGTCGAGCAGCGTCCGGAACGTGGTCCCCAACGGCGCCTCGTACTGGCCTGGACGGGTGATATGCCCGCTCAGCGAGTAGATCGTGGGCCCAGCCGACTTCTCGGTGCCCATCAGCTTGTACCAGTCGGCGCCGTTGGCGACGATAGCGGGCACAGAGGCGATCGACTCGGCGTTGTTCACCACCGTCGGGGACGCATACAGGCCCGCCACGGCGGGGAATGGCGGCCGCAACCGGGGCTGGCCGCGGCGTCCCTCCAACGAGTCGAGCAGCGCGGTCTCTTCACCGCAGATATAGGCGCCGGCACCCGCGTGCACCACGATGTCGAGGTCGTAGTCGGTACCGAGGATGCCCTTGCCGAGGTAGCCGGCCTGGTAAGCCTCCGCGACTGCCTGCTGAAGCCGACGGATCACGTGCAGTACCTCGCCGCGCACATAGATGAACGCATTGTGGGCGTTCACCGCGAAGCAACTGATGATGATGCCCTCCACCAGAGTGTGGGGAGTGGCCATCAGCATCGGAACGTCCTTGCAGGTGCCGGGCTCCGACTCGTCGCAGTTGATGACTAAATACTTCGGCTTGGGGTTGTTCTGCGGGATGAAGCTCCACTTCACACCGGTCGGGAAGCCCGCGCCACCGCGTCCGCGAAGACCGGAGTCTTTGACCAGCGTGATCACGTCTGCTGGGGTCATCGCCAGCGCCTTGCGAGCGGCCTGATAGCCACCGCGAGCTTCGTAATTGGCCAGCTTCCAGGCTTCGGGCTGGTCCCAACTCTCGGTGAGGCTGGGGGTCAGGATGTCGACGCTCACTTGGAGCCTCCCTCCTCGATCTGGGGGACGCTGGGGGCCTTGGGGGCCCGCCAACCGTGCTCCCGAGCCACCCGCAGGCCCTCCAGCGAGGCCGGTCCCGCGGTCGGTCCCTCGTCAGCCAGGCCGTCGGGGAAACCGGCCAAGACTCGCTCGGCCTGCTTCCAACTGGTCAACCGCGCCCCACGGGTGGACCGTACCTCCTTGCCAGCGGCAAGCTTGTCGATCAGTTCGTTGGCTTTCTCGGGTGTCATACAGTCCATGAATTCCCAGTTGACCATCATCACCGGCGCGAAGTCGCAGGCCGCGTTGCACTCCAGGCGCTCTAGGCTGAACTTGCCGTCGGGAGTCGTCTCGTCTTCGTCGATGCCCAGCTTGTCCTTCATCTGCGCCAGCAGGACGTCGCCACCCATCACAGCGCACAGGGTGGTGGTGCACACTCCAATGTGGTGCTCACCTGCTGGCCGCCGCTTGTACATCGTGTAGAAGGTCGCCACCCCGTTGACCTGGGCGGTTGAGATGCCCAGGATGTCGGCGCAGGCGTTCACACCAGCGTCGCTGATGCGTCCGTCCACGCTCTGCACCAGGTGCAGCATCGGCAGCAGCGCCGATCGCGGCTCGGGGTAGCGGGCCACGATCTGCCGCATCTCGGCAATGGTCTCGGGGGTGATATTGGTCTGCCGATCGGTGGTGTCGATGCGGGACCCGTCGTCATAGGCCGAGACGAAGTGGTGCTCGTCATGCTGGCTCATCGGGATTCGCTCCTTGTCAACGTCGGGTTCGTCATCGATCGACACCACCCATGACGGGGTCGATACTGGCCACGGCCATGATCAGGTCGCTCAGCATCGCACCCTCGGTCATGATCGGCAGCGCCTGCACGTGGTTGAACCCCGGGTCACGCATGTGCGCACGGTAGGGACGCTTGCCACCGTCGGAGACCAGATGGGTGCCCAGCTCGCCGCCGGGCCCCTCGATGGCGACGTAGACCTCACCGGCAGGCACCGAGAACCCCTCAGTCACCTTCTTGAAATGGTGGATGAGGGCTTCCATCGACTCACCCATGATGTGTTTGATGTGTTCGTTCGAGTTGCCCTGGCCGTCTGCGCCCACCGTCAGATCGCCCGGCCACTCCAGCTTGGGATCCTGCACTCGGTACGGTTCGCCGGCGCTTTCCACCAACTGGTCGCGCACCTGCTCAAGGATCCGGAGCGACTGCATCATCTCGTCACAGCGGATCTTGAAGCGCCCGTAGGCATCGCAACTGGTCTCGACCGGCACGTCGAACTCGTACTGTTCGTAGCCGAGGTAGGGCTGGGTCTTACGAAGGTCCCACGGGTAGCCGGTGGCCCGCAGGATGGGCCCAGTGGCGCCGAGCATCATGCAAGCAGTGAGGTCGAGGTAGCCGACATTCTGCAGCCGACCCTTGAACAGCGGGTTGTCAAGCATGAAGAGTGCGATTTCGGGGACATTGATCTTCAGCTGCTTAATCAATTCATCGAGCAGGTCGATGCCATCGTCCGGCAGGTCGTTCTGCACGCCGCCGGGGCGGATGTACGCGTTGTTCATGCGAAGGCCGGTCAACGCTTCGGTGAACTCGAGAATGCGCTCCCGCTCA
>JAAYVP010000296.1 GCA_012517115.1 Brooklawnia sp.
CGTTGCCTGTTCATCACCAAGGCGGCCGGCTCACAGGGCACGCAGAACGGTTCCATCAGCTGTGTCGGCGTGCCGGCCGCAGTTCCGAGTGGAATCCGCGCGATCCTGGCGGAGAACCTGATCGCGACGATGCTCGACCTGGAGTGCGCGTCCGGCAGCGACCAGACGTTCACCCACTCCGACCTGCGCCGGGTGGCGCGCACCCTGATGCAGTTCGTCCCGGGCACCGACTTCATCTGCTCGGGGTACTCGGCGGTACCGAACTACGACAACATGTTCGCCGGGTCCAACTGGGACGCCGAAGACTACGACGACTGGAACATCCTGCAGCGCGACCTCAAGATCGAAGGTGGCCTGCAACCGGTGCTCGAGGACGACGTGGTGGCGATCCGCCGCAAGGCCGCGCGAGCGCTGCAGGGCGTCTTCCGCGAACTGGGCCTGCCCGAGATCACCGATGCCGAAGTCGAGGCTGCCACCTATGCGCACGGTTCCAAGGACATGCCGAAGCGCAACATGGTCGAAGACATGAAGGCCGCCGAGGAGATGATGAAGCGCAATGTAACCGGCCTTGATGTCGCCGTGGCCTTGTCCAAGGCTGGATTCGACGACGTCGCGAACGCCGTATTCACCTTGGTGAAGAGCCGCACGGCAGGCGACTACCTGCACACTTCGGCGATCTTCGATGAGAACTTCCACGTTGTCTCGGCGGTGAACTACCCGAACGGCTACGCAGGTCCGCAGACCGGCTACCAGATCTCGGACGAGCGGTGGGACCAGATCAGGTCCATCCGTCACGCCATCAGCCCGGAAAGCATCTGAGGTGACCACCATGGATCAAGCAACACTGAAATCGATCATCGAACAGGTCATCGGTGAAATGGCCGCCGAGGCCAGTTCCGGTCCGGCAAAGCCTGCCACCAGCGCCCCCGTCTCGCCTAAGGCGACTGTCTCAATCACCGAGACGGGCCCCGCCGATCGGGGCACAGACCCCAAAGAGGTTGTGATCGGGTTGTCGCCGGCATTCAGTTCCGCGATCTTCGACACCATCATCGGTCTGCCCCATGGCGCGGTGCTCAAGGAGATCTGCGCAGGCATTGAGGAGGAGGGCCTCAAGCACCGCGTCGTCAAGGTCTTCCGGACCGCAGACGTGGGGTTCATCGCTCACGAAGCCGCGAAGCTGTCCGGTTCGGGGATCGGCATCGGCATCCAGTCCCGCGGCACGATGGTGATTCACCAGAAAGACCTGGCTCCGCTCAGCAACCTGGAACTGTTCAGCCAGGCCCCGCTGATCGACCTCGATACCTTCCGGGCAGCTGGCCGAAACGCCGCTCAGTACGCCAAGGGCCTGTCGCCTGCTCCGGTACCCGTCCGCAACGACCAGATGGCAAGGCCGAAGTATCAGGCTGTCGCTGCCCTCCTGCACAACAAGGAAACCCGGCTGACAGACCAGAAGAAGTCCACCCAGACAGTGCGACTCAGCTACAGCTAGGAAACGACATGGACCAAGAACAACTGATTCGCCAGATCATGGCCGAGGTGATGAAAAACCTCGGCAATGAACAGGTCACTTTCGCCAAGAAGCCGGCGGCCGCAGCCCCTTCGGGGCGGGTGGGCGTGAAGGACTACCCGCTGGCAGACAGGCATCCCGATCTGGTCAAGACCAGCAGCGGCAAGACGTTCGACGAGCTCACCTTCGACAAGGTGAAGTCCGGTGCCCTCAAGCCGACGGACTTCGTGATTTCGTCGCAAACCCTGGAAATGCAGGCTCAGGTGGCTGAGGACGCGGGTCGCACCACGCTGGCTCGCAACCTGCGCC
>JAAYVP010000297.1 GCA_012517115.1 Brooklawnia sp.
CAGCACCATTGGTCATGGCGATGCTATCGCGTCCATCCTGCCGGACGGACAAAACCCGCTTGCCTACCACGGAAGAATAGGTGCGTGCGATTCCTCTCCAACACCCCGGCCCACGATCTCACCTACAGCGACGTCTTCATGGCACCCAATCGCAGCACGGTGACGTCGCGACTGGATGTGGATCTCACCACCACTGACGGCCTCGACCAGCCGTTGCCCTTGGTGGTGGCCAACATGACCGCGATCTCCGGACGTCGGATGGCCGAGACGATCGCTCGCCGGGGCGGCCTGGCAGTGTTGCCCCAAGACCTTCCGGTCGATGTGCTGGCCGAGTCGATCGCGCGGGTCAAGCGCGCCCCGACCGTCTTTGAGACCCCGATCACTGTTTCACCGAACACCACAGTCGGTGAAACGGTGACCCTGATGGCCAAGCGGGCCCATGGCTTCGCGGTCGTCATTGACCCCCGCGGCGTGCCGCTCGGTTTGGTGGGCGAGACCGAGGCTCGGGGTGTCGACCGCTTTTCGCAGGCGCACGAAGTGATGACGAACGCGTTGACCTTGGTCGACCCGAAGACCACACCGCAGGAAGTCTTCGACACGTTGACCCATACCCGCCAGCGACTCGCCATCGCGGTGGACGCCGCTGGCACCCTGGTCGGAGTGATGTCGACCAAGGGTGCGCTGCGATCGGCCATCTACCGGCCCGCCCTGGACGAAAAAGGTCGCCTGAAGGTGGCGGCGGCGATCGGCATCAGCGGTGATTCCGCTGGCCGCGCCAAGGCGCTACTGGAAGCGGGCGCGGATGTGCTGGTGCTCGACACTGCCCACGGCCACCAGCAGCGCATGATGGATGCATTGGCCACAGTGCTGCCGGCTCGCGACGCCTTCGCGGACCGTACCGGACGCCGCGCCCCGCTGGTGGCAGGCAATGTCGTCACCGCTGAAGGCACCACCGACCTACTGGACGCCGGCGCGGACGTCGTCAAGGTCGGCGTCGGCCCGGGAGCGATGTGCACCACCCGGATGCAGACCGGTGTCGGGCGCCCGCAGTTCAGTGCTGTGCTGGAATGCAGCGCAGCCGCCCGCGAGCGTGGCGGCGCGGTTTGGGCCGACGGCGGCGTGCGATACCCGCGCGACGTCGCGCTCGCGCTGGCCGCAGGTGCCGGCAATGTGATGATCGGCAGCTGGTTCGCCGGCACCCACGAGTCGACCGGCGATATGCTGCACGATCCGGATGGTCGCGCCTACAAGGAGAGTTTCGGCATGGCCAGTGCCCGCGCAGTGCGCAGTCGGACGCGTCATCAGTCGTCCTTCGACAAAGCAAAGGCCGCCCTCTTCGAGGAGGGCATCAGCGGCTCCAAGATGTACCTCGACCCGCAGCGGCCCGGCGTGGAGGATCTGGTCGACTGGATCACCAGCGGCGTCCGTTCGTCATGCACCTACGCCGGGGCGCGTACCTTAGCCGAGTTTCACGAGCGTGCCGTGATCGGTCTCCAGTCGTCGTCCGGCTACGAGGAGGGACGCCCAATCGTCAGCAGTTGGCTTTGACAAACAGCGGGCGTCCACCTTCGCCGGTGGACGCCCGCTGTTGGGTAGATTCAACTGCCGCTCAGTGGAAGGAATCCCCACAAGCGCACGAGTTGGCGGCGTTCGGATTGTCGATGGTGAATCCCTGGGCCTCGATGGTGTCCATGAAGTCGATGGTCGCCCCACCCAGGTAGGGAGCACTCATCCGATCGACTACTAGGGTGACGCCCTGATAGAGGTCCTTCAGGTCGCCATCGAGTTGGCGGTCATCGAACATCAACTGGTAGCGCAACCCCGAGCAA
>JAAYVP010000298.1 GCA_012517115.1 Brooklawnia sp.
ATCACCGATCGTGGAGTCGGCAACGGCATGTCGGTGCTGATCTTCACGCAGATCGCGGCGAGGTTCCCAGCATCCATGTGGAACATCCGGAACGGTCAACCTGACCCCAATCAAGGTCTATTGGTGATGATCGTGGTGATCGTCATCGGTCTGGCCGTGATGGCAGGCGTCGTCTACGTCGAACAGGCCCAGCGACGTATTCCGGTTCAGTACGCCAAACGCATGGTCGGCAACCGGCTGCTGGGCGGCTCTTCGACCTACATCCCCTTGAAAGTCAACCAATCCGGGGTCATCCCGGTCATCTTTGCCAGCTCGATCCTGTACCTCCCGGTGCTGTTCACGATGTTCCGACCGACCGGGCGGGCCGCCGAGTGGATCGCAGCGAACCTGGCCACCGGAACCGGCTTGTGGTACAGCATCATCTTCTTCATACTGATCATCTTCTTTGCGTACTTCTATGTTTCGATCACCTTCGACCCAGTAGAGATCAGCGACAACATGAAGAAGTACGGTGGGTTCATCCCAGGTATCCGGGCCGGCAAGCCCACGGAGGACTACCTGGCTTATGTGCTCAGCCGACTGACGGCTCCCGGGGCGCTCTATCTTGCTACGATCTCGCTTATCCCGTCGGTGGCAATTCTGTTGTTCAACGCGGACCAGAACTTCCCGTTCGGCGGTACCAGCCTGCTCATCATGGTGGGCGTCGGGCTCGACACCGTCAAGCAGATCGAGAGCCAACTCCACCAGCGACATTATGAAGGATTCCTCAAGTGAGACTGCTGATCATGGGGGCACCTGGTGCGGGTAAGGGCACTCAGGCCACGAGCATCGCCAGCCATTACGGCATCCCCGCCATCTCGACCGGAGACATCTTCCGGGCTAATGTCAAGCAGCGGACGGAGTTGGGACGCCAGGTGGAGGCCATTCTCTCAGCTGGTGACTACGTCCCCGATGAACTCACCGAACAGATCGTTGCCGACCGCCTCGACCAGCCGGACGCCGCGAAGGGCTTCCTGCTCGATGGTTTCCCGCGCACAATGCACCAGGTGACCGCGCTGGACGACTACCTTGCCGCGCGCGGCAGCCAGTTGGACGCCGTGCTGGTGCTGGACGCCGATCCCGACGATCTGGTCGGACGCCTCCTGAAGCGGGCGCAACTCGAGGGCCGCGCCGACGACACCGAGGAGACGATCCGCCACCGGATGGAGGTGTACCTAAGCGACACCGCGCCCCTGCTCGCGCACTATGAGTCGGCGGGACTGCTAGCCAAGGTAGCAGCGCTTGGCACTGTCGAAGAGGTTCGTGAGCGCAGCGTGGCGGCCCTCGATCGAGCTGTCGGCCGCGGCACAGCCGTCGACGTCCAGTGAGCGGCCGCGGCATCGAGATCAAATCGGCCGAGCAGATCCGGCTCATGCGTCGCGCCGGAATGGCTGTCGCTGAGGCCTTGGCTGCCATGGGGACAGCTGTCCAGCCAGGGATTAGCACCGCGGAGTTGGACACCATCGCGCGTTCTGTGCTGGCCGATCATCACGCCACCAGTTCTTTCCTCAACTACGGCGCCGAGTGGGGCTATCCGCCGTATCCAGCCACCGTCTGTATCTCGGTGAACGAGGCCGTGGTGCATGGCATCCCTGGCGGGCGACGGCTTGCGTCGGGTGACATCGTCTCTATCGACTTCGGGGCGGTCGTGGCGGGCTGGCACGGTGACGCGGCCCGCACGTTCTGTGTCGGCGACGTGAGTGAGGCCGCCACGGCGCTGGTGGAACGGACACGGCAGGCGATGTGGGCCGGCATCGCCGCGGCGGCAAAGGCCGCCCGGGTCGGGGATA
>JAAYVP010000299.1 GCA_012517115.1 Brooklawnia sp.
CCGCCCGGGCCACCGGGACCACGGCCACGACCTGGAGCTCCCGTCCGACCGCCGCGGGTCGGCGTTTGGCTCCCGAGCGTCGGGTTGGCGTGCTTGGGCATCATCGCCGGGTTGGGACGCGGCATCCCCCCAGTACCCCCCGGCCGAGGCATCCGCTGTTCGGTGCTGGCGGTGCCACTGTGCGGGCGCGCCTCGCCACTGCGGGGAGTTCCCTGAGCTGGACGGCCAGGTGCGCCGCTCTGCGGACGTCGGGTTTGCCCCATTCCTTGGGCTGACGAAAACGGATTGTTGCCAGGCCGCGGCGTGCCGGATCGGCGCGCACTCGCAGGCGTCGGGCCAGGCCGCTGACCGGGGGGCGGGGCAGCTGGTCGCGGGCCGGGCTTGGGTGCCTGACCTGCGGGGCGGGGGCCCGGCGTCTGGGCTGGGGCACCTGTGCGTGGTGTGGCAGAACCTGGTGTGGCTGGCCGTGGCCCGGGGGTAGGGCGTGCTGCCGACGGGGCCGACGGACGTGCTGCCGACGGGGTGGTCGGCCGAGCACGTTCGGATGGTTGGGGGGTTTCCGGGCTGCGCCGCTCTGACTGCTTGGGGACGACCGGGCTAGCCTGCTCCACCGGCGCGGCGACTGCAGGACGCGCGGCGGCACTGGGACGAGCCGCCGGGCCGGGCGTCGCGGGCCGTGGTCGCGGCACTGGGCCGGGCGTGGCGGTCGGACGAGGCCCGACGTCAGTCTTGCCACCGGCGACCGGGGCAGCTGGCTCAGTCCTGGGGACATCCACCACCGCTGTCTCTGCGGTTGCCGCGCTGCCGCTGGCTGCCGGCGCTTTTGGCTGCTCGGTAACGGGCTCGTCTACGCCCTTTGATGTACTCTTTACCTTCTCGGTCACCCTGCGAACGACCGGGGCCTCGATGGTCGAGGACGCGGAACGAACGAATTCGCCCATCTCTTTCAGGGTACTGAGAAGCTCCTTGCTTTCCAGTCCGAGCTCCTTTGCAAGCTCGTAGACACGGACCTTGGCCACTGATCTCCTTCAGGTCCAGGCCCGGGGCCAGGACCACTAGTTGTTGTTGGTGCTCATTTCGGCGTACTCATCGAGTGGTCATGAGCTGCTGCCCACCTTCTGGCTAGGCGTGATCACAGCGATACCCCGGCATCCCGGCCGAGCTGACGACGCCCGTGGGCGAGCAGCTGGAGAGGCAGGGCTGAGGTTCTTCGGGATCCTCCCGGAAGACACGCGAGAGCAACTTTATCGCGTCCATCGGCCCATGCCCAACTGGCGACGACAATTCGTGGCACCGCACGCTGGTCCGGCCGCTCTGTTACCGGTTGGCGGAGACTCGATCAACCAAACAGTTCGGTCAGCACGGTGTCGTCCACCTGCTGCCGGAAGCTCCGAGCAAAGCCGCCCCGCCGACGGGCCAGGTCCGCACATTCACGGTCCGGGTGCAGCCAAGCACCCCTGCCGGCAGCAGTTCCGCTGCGGTCGACCTGCAGGGTGTGCTTCACCAAAACAAAGCGCACCAGTTCGGCGGCCGGAACGCATCGCCGACAACCGACACAGCTGCGCAGCGGAGTACCCGGCAGCGAGCTAGACACTTCCGGCTGCGGTGTCCGGCCGGATGTCGATACGCCAACCGGTCAGCCGGGCGGCCAGCCGGGCGTTCTGGCCCTCGCGTCCGATAGCAAGACTGAGTTGGTAATCCGGGACGACCACCCGGGCGGTGCGCGCGTTCGGATCCACCACGGTGACCCGGCTGACCTTGGCTGGGCTCAGCGCGTTGGCCACGAACTTCGCCGGGTCGGCGTCCCAATCGACGATGTCGATCTTCTCTTCGTTCAGCTCATGCATCACCGCTCGCACCCGCTGCCCCATGGGCCCGATACAGGCGCCCTTGGCGTTCACCTCGGCGTTGTTCGAATGCACGGCTATCTTGCTGCGATGCCCCGCCTCCCTGGCGATCTCCTTGATTTCGACAATGCCCTGTTCGATCTCGGGCACCTCAAGGGCGAACAGCTTCTTGACCAAGTTCGGATGGGTTCGGCTAACGATCACCTGCGGCCCGCGCAGTTCCTTGCGGACGGCGACCACGTAGACCCGAAGCCGCTTGCCGTGCCGGTAATCTTCGCCGGGCGCCTGCTCGGCCAGCGGCATCAGCGCCTCGATCTGGCCGAGATCTACCCGCACGGTGCGGGAGTCTCTATCTTGCTGGATGACACCGGTGAGGATGTCACCCTCCGACGCCTGGAATCGGCCGAACTTCTGCTCGTCTTCGTGCTCGCGTAGCCGCTGGAAGATGACCTGACGGGCGGTGGCGGCGGCGACTCGGCCGAAATCTCTGGGGGTGTCGTCGTACTCCCCGGCAACGTTGCCTTCCTCGTCCAACTCCGGAACCATCACCGAAACCCGGCCCGACCTGCGGTCCAGCGCGACCCGGGCGTCGCGGTGGGCGTCCTCGGTCTTCAGGTAGGCATTTAGCAGCGCCTCCTCAAGCGCCTTGATCAGGTAGTCGAGCGGAATCTCCTTATCCCGCTCGATGGCACGCAGTTGCGACAGGTCGATTTCCATGCGGTCAGTCCTCCTCGCTGTCGTCGGTATCAGGCTCGTCTTCGATGTCATCGAACCCCTCGCCGTCTGCCAGGTGGCGATTCATCTCAACCTGCACCACCGCCCGCTTCACCTGTTCGTACGGGTACACCTCGACCATGCCGGCCACTTCGACGCTGACGGCCGCGTCGTCGCTGGCGGTGATGCGTCCCATGGTCTGGCTGCCATCGGTCAGGGTGAGGGCAAGCAGGCGTCCGACATTTCGCCGATAGTGGGCAGGCGTGGCCAGCGGACGTGACACTCCGCGCGAGCTCACCTCCAGCGTGTACGGCTGCTCACCCATCAAGTCGGACTCGTCGAGTGCCTGGGAAACCGATCGGGTGGCCTCGGCGATCTGGTCGAGATCGGGTCCACGTCCGGCCGGGCCATCGCCATCGACAGTGACTCGGATCAATCGGCGCCGACCGGCGGGGGTAACGTCAAGGTCGTCCAGTTCGAGTTGGTGACCGGACAAGACAGAAGCCAGAAGTTCGCTTAGCCCGGTGTGCTGCATGGGTGATCCTCTTGTCTGATGAACTTGACGTGTTTGGCCCAGTCTAGGACATCGGGCCAGCAGCAGCCCACGCGGTAAGGTGCTGCGCATGACCGTCCCGCTGCCTGCGCCCCGATGTCGGCGCCGAGGCCTGCTCCAGTTGTTCGCCGGAGGCGGGGCCGGCTTGCTGCTGTCAGCGTGCGCCCCGAGCCCCCTGATCGCTTCGGACGCCGACCGCTCCCCCGTGCCCGCACCCACCCTGAACACACCCCGGCGAGACGCGGCCCGAGCCTCGGCCAGCCTCGCGGCGCTGGCCGACGGCTGCGCGAAAGTGGCCGATGCCGGGGCGTCCTTCGTGGACTGGTGCACAGCAGTAGCCGAACAGCATCGCAATCACCAGGTGGTCCTGAGCCAAGCTAACCCACTGGGCGGTGTGCAGACAGATCACACGCCACTGGAACCAATCGAGCCCACACCGATACCAGTACCCACCACCCAAGCCGAGGCGATGACGCTGCTCGCCGCCGAGGAGACGGCGCTCGCCGTATCGCTGTCCCCCAGCATCACCGATGCCGACCAGTCCGCCAGCAACGCGCTGCTGTGGATTTCGCTGCGGTTGGCCGCCCAGGTCTCGGCAGCAGCCTTCGGTGCCGCATCGGTCGATGCGCTGGGCCCGTTCCCGGTGCCGGGCGACGCAGTACCAGCCGAAACCGAGGTAGGCGATCGCATGACCGCGCTGCAGGTGCTGCTCGGCCACCAGCGGGCGCTGGTCTTCGGCCTGCAAGCGCTGCTTGGCCGCCTCGCCGCTGACGACCCGCAGGTTGACGTGGTCGGCAACCGACTGGGTGAGGCGATGCGTGAGCGGGACGAAACCGCCGCGCAGGTCACCGCGTCCAGGGGCACTCCCGTCGGGGCCGAACCGAACTACACGCTGCCGGGCGACATCACCGATCCCGCACAGCACACCCGAGTCTGGGCGGGTCTGGAGTTCGCCGTGCTGGCTGGCTGGACGCGACTGGCGGCCGCCAGTGCAGCCGACCGCGAGACGGCTGCCGACTGGGCGTTCCGCCAAGCCGTACGCGTCCGCGGCCTCGGTGAGCCGCTGCCGTTCTGGCCGGGCTGGGTCTAAGCTTCGCTGTCCTGACCCGCAGGCGCTCAGCGTCCGATCTCGGCCAGCACTTCGCCGACTGCAGCGTCAACGGGCACCTGGCGGGCTGAGCCCGACTTGCGGTCTCTAATCTCCACCTTGCCGTCGGCCAGCAGCCGACCCACGACCACCGAGGTGGGCATGCCCAACAGTTCGGCGTCGGCGAACTTCACCCCGGGGCTGGCCTTCCGGTCGTCCAGCAGGACGCTGACGCCTCGTTCCGCCAGTTCCGCGGCAATCCGCTCAACTGTCTCTGCGATTTCGTTGCCCTTGCCCGCCGACAGGACCTCGACGTCGTAGGGCGCCACCGCACGCGGCCAGCACAGCCCCTTGTCATCGCAGGTGCCCTCGGCGACGGCAGCCACCGCACGGGAGACCCCGATGCCATAAGAGCCCATGGTGACCGTCTGCAGCTTGCCGTTGGCGTCCAGCACCTTGAGACCGAGCGCTTCTGCGTACTTGGTGCCGAGCTGGAAGATGTGCCCCATTTCAATGCCGCGGGCCAGGCTGAGAGGACCGGAACCGTCGGGGGCCAGGTCGCCTTCGCGGATCTCCGCCACGTCCAGGTAGCCGTCCGGGGTGAAGTCGCGACCGACCACCAGATCGGCCACGTGCTTGCCGAACTCGTCGGCGCCGGTCAGCCAGCGGGTACCGGGCACCACATCGGGATCGACCAGGTAGCGCACCGCGTCCGGCGGCGGCGTCTGGCCTTCAGTCAGCTGTCCGTAGCCCAACGCCAGTGGCCCGATATAACCCTTGACCAGCTTCGGTCGCGCCTCGAAGTCCTCTTCGGTGAAGGGCTCGGCCACCGCCGGCGAAATTGCCGACTCCAGTCGCTTGAGGTCAACCTCCCGATCACCGGGCAACCCGACCGCGAGCGCCTCGGTGCGGCCGTCCGGATGGGTCAACTTGAAGACCACATTCTTGAGGGTGTCGTGGGCCTGCCACGGCCGGTCGGCTCGCGGGAACAGCGCATTGGCCTGGGCGACCAGGGTGTCGATCGTCGGTGAGTCGGGGGTGTCGTGCACCTTGGCAGCAGGCACGTCGGACGCGTCCTGCTCGGGGGCGAGCTGGCGTTGCACGGCCTCGACGTTCGCGGCGAACCCACCCGGCGAACGGACGAAGGTGTCCTCACCGTTGGGTGCGATCGCCAGGAACTCCTCAGATGCCGAGCCGCCCATCGCCCCAGAATGTGCGTTGACGATCACATACTCGAAGCCCAGTCGATCGAAGATCTTGATATAGGCGCCGCGATGAGCCTGGTAGGACGCTTCAAGCCCAGCCTGGTCCATATCGAAGGAGTAGGAGTCCTTCATCACGAACTCACGGCCGCGCAACAGGCCGGCGCGCGGGCGCGCCTCGTCCCGGTATTTGATCTGAATCTGGTAGAGCGACAGCGGCAGGTCCTTGTAGGAACTGCAGAGATCTTTGACCATGAGGGTGAACATCTCCTCATGGGTGGGCCCGAGCAGCATGTCGGCGCCCTTGCGGTCGACGAGCCGGAACAGGTTGTCGCCGTATTCGGTCCACCGCTTGGACGCTTCGTACGGTTCCCGCGGCAGCAGCCCCGGGAAGCGGACCTCTTGGGCGCCGATGGCGTCCATCTCTTCTCGGACGATCTGCTCCACTTTGTGGTAGACGCGCAGACCGAGCGGCAGCCACGAATAGATGCCCGGTGCGACGCGCCTGATGTAGCCTGCGCG
>JAAYVP010000300.1 GCA_012517115.1 Brooklawnia sp.
GTTGCCGAGGATGTCCTCGATGGTGATGGTGAAGGTCTGGCCTTCGACCAGTTCGACCGGCCCCTCAGCGAACCTGCCTAGTCGGATCTTGGGGCCCTGCAGATCGGCCAGCAGGCCGATGGTCTTGCCGACGGCCTTGGACGCGGCACGCGCCTCGACTAGTCGACGGGCGTGTTCTTCGTGAGAACCGTGGCTCATGTTGAAGCGGGCGACGTCGAGGCCAGCCCGGATCAACTCCTCCATTCGTTCTTGGGTGTCGGTCGCCGGACCCAAAGTGCAGACGATCTTTGCTCTTCGCATAGGGGCAACGCTATCCGTTTACCAGCCCCGAAAGGCAGGCAATGAGCATCCGGCTCCGTAATTCGAACCCATCGCGCACCGGCAGATGAGCCGACTCAGCGTGGCACTTGAGCGTTCCTCTCGCGCTCAGCCTCGCCACCTGCTGCATGCCACCATCGTCTTGGTCGGCCAACAACCCCAAACCCAAACCAAGCTCGCACTCCTCGACGACACATCCAGACCGCTCGCCAAACTGGCGTGCGAAAGAGGTCCGACTCGGGCCTGGAACAACAACCGGCAAAGACGCCGAGTGATTCAGGTTGAGAGCCATTGACCTACTAGTCCCTGACGGCACCAGACAGGGGAACCGCGAACTGACTGGAATGCGGCGTTTAAATCAATTACAAACCAAAGGCCTGACCGGACTAGGTAGACTGTTCACTCAGCAACCGCTTGCAAATACCACCCTCAGCGAAAGGAAACCGACCATGAGCGAGGAACTTGAAGGGTACCCGCTGGTGACCATCATCAATTCCACCTCCCACCAAGCGAAGGGGCGCGTCGCTTACCCCGGTTGCCACGACGATGACTGGACCGCCTTGCCTTGGGACACCTGGAAGGCGACCAGCAGGGGCTTGTGCTTGGTGAGCAAGATCACTGCCCAGGTGAACGTGGACGGCCGTTGGATCGATGCCAAGCCCTATGAGAGTTCAGGCACGTCATACAGCCGATACGTCCTGATCCAGACGAGTTCCAATTCCTTCGAAGTGACTCGCCGGGTGGTCGGCGAGGCGTCGGACCAAGAGGAGCCGGAACCCGCGATCTAAGACCATCGGAGCCAGCGTCGGTCGATCCGCGCTGGCTCGAGTGGAGTTGATCGCCGTCGCCGTCTTTGGAATTCATTGTTGAGTCGCCAAGACGGCGATAACGGATGATCATTGCAGATCGATACTGCTAAGTCATCTGATGTGTTGTTCTGTTTGCATGGGCAGGAAAACGGAATCCCACCGCATATTGGGCGATGAAACCAACACTGCTACGCGTACCACAATCAAGGATCCTGAGCGAGAATTAAATCGAAAATCTCTCTTCTCGTATGCCTGTTGCTCTTTTGCGGCATGATCAGTCAGTTCACCACGGCGTAGCGCAGATAGACCATGCCGGACGCAAACCGCCGCCACTCCAAGAGCTCCAGGTCGAGTCTGAGGCCAGGCGGGAAGAAAGCAGTACCAGACCCGACGACGACCGGCGCGACGAACAGGTCCAGCTCGTCCACGAGACCAGCCTGCAGCATCGAGGCGGCCAGCATCGGCCCGGAGACGCTCAAGTCACGCTCGGTCGTCCGCTTCAACTCACGCACCGCATCCGGGTCGAACTGCCGCATGACCGTAGTGCGCGGCAGCCCCGGGTCGTCGATGGTCGAGGAAATGATGATCTTGTCCGCAGCGCGCCAGATCGTCGCGTACTCCCGCACTGCGGCCGGTTGATCGATGAGCATCCCGTCGTCCGCCCAAGCCCGCATCGTTTCGAACATGCGCCGGCCGTACAGGAACGTACCGATCCGGCTGTCGACCTCGTTAGCGAAGCTGTGAATCTCCTCGTCCGGCATCGCCCAGTCGAAGTCGCCGTCCAGCCCGTTGACGAAGCCGTCAAGAGAGACGATCATTCCGTAGCTGAGAATGCCCATGCCCTCAAGTGTGCATCAGGGGCAGGTCTCGGCTGCCGCGAAGACCGCTTCGACCACCACAGTGGCCCACTCCAGCAACGGCGGCCCCTCGATCGGGGCGATCGGGATGGTCTGTGTCATCGGACGCGGTACTAGCGCCACGTTCGCGGCATCCTTCAGCAGCGTCCCGGGATGCAAGCGTCGCAAGCGCAGCTGCCGCGACTCGGGCAGGTCGACCCGCTCCCCCGACGGCAACAGCCGCCCGTTCACCGGCCCAAAACGAATGAAATTGCCTTGGGTCATCACCTCGGTCAGACCTGCCCGGCGGCAGGCGATGCGGAACCGGGCCACCTGCAACAGCGCCTCGGTGGGCGCCGGTGGCGTTCCATAGCGGTCGAGCAGTTCGGCGCGCACACCGTCCACGTCGTCGTCGCTGCGTACCTCGGCCA
>JAAYVP010000301.1 GCA_012517115.1 Brooklawnia sp.
GGCGAACTTCGGCAGGACTTGCTCGATCTTGCAGGCGTCGGACATGATCTGCGTCCACAGGCCACCCTTCGTCCCGCCACCCACTGCCACATACCGTTCGCCCACACCACCCGCAGCGGCCATCGACTCCAGCAGGTGCCGGGTGCCGAACGCAGTCGACTCCAACAGGGCGCGATAGATCTGGCCCCGGGTGCTGCTCAACGTCAGGCCGGCAATCACGCCGCGGGCCATCGGGTCGCTGATCGGCGTCCGTTCACCTGCGAAGTACGGCAGCGCCAACATGCCGTTCGAACCGGGACCGACTTCCTCGGCCTCCTCGATGAGGATGGCGTACTCGACACCACCGATGAGATCGCGCAGCCAAGTTGTCAGTGCGCCGGACGCCGACAGACCGCCTGCTAGGCAGAACGTGTTCCGGTAGGTGCCGGTGATAGCCCACAGGTTGGGGTGCGCCATGAACTTGTTGGCGATGAGGTCGGCGACGATCGTGGATCCGTACATCAACATCACGTCGCCCGGGTCCTTGACGCCCACACTCAACGCCTCGCAGAAAGCGTCGGTGCTACCCACACCGACGGGGATACCCTCCGGTAGGCCGGAGATCCGGGCACCCTCGGCGCTAATGTACCCGGCAACCTCATTGGAGTACTTCAACTCCGGCAAGGACAAGCCTGGGGCCACAAGTTCACACCACTCGGGAATCCAGTCCTGGGTCTTGGGTGAGTACATCGGGTCGAACATGGACGCCGACAAATGGTCCAGCACATACTCCCCGGTCAGCTTGAACGCAACGTAGGTCTGCGACATGAAGACGTACTTCGCCTTCTCCCAGACCCACGGCTCGTTCCGGACGGTCCACAGCAACTTAGGCCCTTGGGATTGGGAGGTCAGGATGTTGCCGCACTTGTCCATCAGCGCGTCATAGCCCAGCGTGTCGTTCAACTCCGCGACTTCCTTGTAGGCGCGGGTGTCCACACCGTAGAGGATGGCCGGACGCAACGGCGTCCCGCTTGCATCGCAAAAGACACTGCAAGGGCCAATGCCGGAGGTGGTGATCCCGACGATCGGGCCATCCGCCTTGCGCAACAGGTCTTGCACGATGCTCATGAAATCGGCCCACCAGGTCTCTTCGGCGTCATGCTCGACATGACCTGGCCTGGGCATTGAGGTGCGGTGCTCCACCTGCGATGACGCCTCGACCTCTCCATTCAGCTTGGCCAGGACTCCCTTGGAACTCCCGGTTCCAAAGTCGATTCCGATGACCAGTCCCTCAATCTTCGCCATTTTGACTCCTCTCTGTGTCAGTCCGGCCGAACAGCAACCTTGATGCCCTCACCTGAGGCCACGAACTCAATAGCCTCCGCGGCGCGCTGGAGGGGGAAACTGTGTGTGATCAGCGACTTCGTGTCGATCTGACCTGACTCGATAAGTCGGACGGCCCGCAGGAAGCTCTGTCGTCCCGAGTTCGATGCCCCGACGACCGTCAACTCGCGGTAGTGGATGAGGTTGGCGGCGATTTCCGACCACCCCTCACCGGCGAGCCCGGCAAAGATGCTGACTCGCCCGCGTTTGCGGACGACGTTCAGAGCGTCATTGACAAGTTGCGGACGTCCGATGCACAGCACGGCCACGTCGGCTCCTTCGCCATCGGTCAGGTCGAGCACCGCAGACTTGAGATCGGCCGCAGTGGGATCCACCAGATTGTCGGCTCCGAGCGACTCGGCAGCGCGGCGGCGAGACTCGGACGGATCGGACACCACCACAGTGCGAGCACCGGCCATCTGCGCCAACTGCAGGTGGAGCAGACCGATCGGCCCAGCACCCAGAATCACCACCGTGTCACCGACCTCAACGCGGTAGTTGTCCATACCGTTCAGGCAACAGGACAGCGGCTCCGCGAGCGCCAGTTGCGCCGGGTCGAGGCTGGCGTCCGCCTTGACCAGTTGTTTGCGAGCGACAGCCTGCTTGGGGATGAGCATGTACTCGGCCAAGCCACCGTTGATGTCGTATCCGACGAGGTGGGCGTTCTCGCATAGATGCTCATAACCCCGCCGGCAGCTGCCACAAACCCCGCAATTGACCGACGGCGGCAAGCTGACCAGATCACCCTCTGCGAAGTCTGTGACCCCCTCGCCGACCTGTGCCACATGACCGGCCACCTCATGACCGAGGACGACACCCAAAGCGACCCCCTTGGTCTTCTCGCCTCTGAGGATCCTCAAATCGGTACCGCAGACCGTGTTGGCACCGACACGCAACACCACCTCACCGGGACCAGCTTCGGGTTTGGGTAGCGCACCCAATTCAGCAGGTACCCCGGGGCCTTGGTAGATGAAGCCCATCATCTGAGTTCCGGTCACGAACCCTCCTAAGGCAGCGAACGATGCACTGTCATAGTGATCGTCTTGGCGATTCTAAGGAACA
>JAAYVP010000302.1 GCA_012517115.1 Brooklawnia sp.
ACCACGCTGATCACCACACTGATCGCGACTCCCAACCACTGCCGGAAGAGTAAGGCGCGGAACCTGGCCGCCCGTTGGGCCATCGCCACCGGCGAGTAGCTGACCAACATGCCCCCAGCGGCTGGAGAGTCGGACTCTGCTCGCAGAACCTGGACCGTGGGCGCCTCGACCTGATCGAAGCCACTCACCGACGCGGCTGCTCGATCTTCAGTAGAAGAGTTTGGTGTTGACGACATTGCGCAACCTGCCGCCATCGAGAAAAGCTCGTACGTTCTCGATGAACAACTCGGCGATCCGGGCGTCCTCTTTCTCGGAGTTGGCTGCGGTGTGCGGGGCAACCAGCACGTTAGGCAGATCCCACAGCGGACTGGTAGTGGGCAGCGGCTCCACTGCGGTCACGTCCAGTGCGGCGAAACCGATCTGCCCAGACGCCGCCAGCTGCGCCAAGGCGTCCTCGTCGATACAGACCCCGCGCCCAACACTAGCGAGAATCGCACCCGGTTTGAGGGCCTCCAGCACCGCACGGCTGATCAGACCCTCAGTGCCGACTGCTCCGGGCAGCGCATTGATCAATGCATCGGCCCCTTGGGCGGCCTCGACAATCTGGTCGGAGGTGTACAGCTTCTCGACGGCATCGACCTGCTTGATCGACCGGTTGACGCCGATCACGGTAGCACCCAGCCCAGCGAAACGCCTGGCGCACTCCTGCCCGATGCCGCCCATGCCCACGACCACCACGGTCATGTCGGAAACGTGCCTCATCACCCACCGCGACTCGGACCAGTAATGCGCCGCCTTTTGCGCAAGCAGCTGAGGCAGGTCTTTGGCGCCGGCCAACACGCCGAAGAGCGCGAACTCGGCGAGCGGACCAGCGTGCACGCCTGCCGAGGTGGTGAAGATCACGCGTTGCAGTTCCTCGGGAGAAAGGTCGGCTGCCTTGACCTGAGAGCCGCCGCCAGCAGCCATGATCTGCACCCACTTCAGCTTGGGGTTAGCGCGGACAGTGCGCCGCAGCGCGGCCGGCTTGGTGTCGGGGATGCCGTAGAGCACCTCGGCGCTGTCTACCAATTCGTCAAAACGCCGCTGTTGTTCGGGGGTGCGCCGGAAAGCGGGGTCTCCCTCATGGTCGCTGGGCCACCTCATGGGAGGAAGCAAATCGGGTTCGATCACCAACTCGATCCGCGGCTCGGCCGAGCGGATTCGCTCGACATACTCGGCCGCCAGTGGTTTGGCGACGACGACACGCAATTGATCCATTGGGCCCTCCGGTGTGCAGTTGAGACCATTCAATCAGGTCTGGCCGACATCATCACAGCCTGTCGCCAGCCCGCGTCCGAACTGGGCTCGATGATCACGCGACAAGCCACTTGGCTAGTGTGTTCCCGATGAATCCGATTCGGGGGAAAGATGACTAGCGAACAGGACGCCCACGCGCACATGCCGGTGGCCTTGGTGCGGGTGGGCGCCACCGACCGCTACCTGTTCGCAGGTCAGTCGCTACGCATCGGACGAGATCCGCACAGCGACCTGGTTGTCGACGACCCCCGCGTCTCACGTAGCCACGCGTTGATCCAGTGCGATCCGGGGGGCCAGATCTTGCTCCGAGACATCGGCAGTGCCAACGGCACCTTTGCTGCCGGCCGCCGGGTGGACAACCGGTACCTGACCGGTGATGAAACCTTCTGCCTCGGCTCTCTCGATGGCCCCCCGGTGAGCGTCTGGTTGAAGGGCGCACGCCCGCAGACAACCCCGATCGGTTCCGCGGTAGACGCCCGCACGGTGCTGGTCGGCATGGAACACACGCAGCGAGGTCTCGAAATCACCATCGGACGCGCACCAGACAACACCGTCGTGCTGGACGATCCGCTGGTCTCGCGTTACCACGCGAGGCTGGTTCCGGTTTCGGGAGGCTACCTGATCCATGACCTGCACAGCCTGAATGGGATCCAGCTCAACGGCAGGCCCGCTTCGACCGGCGCTGTTTTCAACACCAGCGACCGCCTGACCATCGGGCGCACCAATCTGCAGATCTCGAACGGAGAGATCGTCGCGGTCGTCGAGCACGGGCCCGCGTTGATCGCGAGCAACCTCACCTTTTCGCTGAAGAGCGGCAAGCAGTTGCTGCGGGACGTGAGCTTCTCTGTCCCAGCAGGTGGCCTGACAGCGGTGATCGGGCCGTCCGGGGCCGGCAAGTCGACGCTGCTGCGAGCCCTCACCGGCTCACAGCCGGCCACCCGCGGTCAAGTGATCTACCAAGGCCTCGACCTCTACCGCAACTTCGCCAGCTTGCGCCAGCTGATCGGCGTGGTTCCTCAGGACGACGTGGTGCATCGACAGCTCACCGTGCGCCAGGCCCTCGACTACGCCGCCGAGCTGCGCCTCCCGAGAGACTACGACCGGCCGGCCCGTGATCGGGAGGTCGATCGTGTCATCTCAGATCTGGGGCTGCTGGATCATCAACACACCACCATCGCACGGTTGTCAGGTGGCCAACGCAAGCGCACCTCGGTGGCCATGGAGTTGCTCACCCAGCCGCGCCTGCTGTTGCTGGACGAGCCAACCTCCGGGCTTGACCCTGGTCTGGATCTCGACGTCATGAAGCTGTTGCGCTCACAGGCGGACGGTGGCCGGACCATCTTGGTGGTCACCCACAGCACCGACAACCTCGCTCTCTGCGATCAGGTGCTGATCCTGGCTCCCGGCGGCTCGGTCGCGTACTTCGGTGCGCCCGAGGACGTCCTGCCGCACTTCGGGTGCGAACGCTACGCCGAGGTCTTCAAGCAGCTGACCGAGAACCCGCGACTGTATGCCGACCGGTGGGCGAACGGCCACCAGGCGTCCCCGCCCAACCCGGCGACGCGAGCGACACCGCCGGTTGTCGACCCGGCGACTCCCAGCCTGCCCCGGACTCGACAGTGGAGCACGCTGATCCGTCGGCAACTGCGAATCATCGCAGCCGACCGCTCCTATGCCCTGTCTACCTTGATGCTGCCGCTGGTCATCGCGGCCATGACGTTGGTCATCCCTGGGGAAACGGGGTTCGGCAAACCTCCTCTGGACGGACTGGGTGAGCCATCTCAGCTGCTGGTGATCATCACCGTAGGAGCCGCCTTCATGGGGATGTCGGCCAGCATCCGCGAGCTCATCGGCGAACGTGCCGTATTCCTTCGCGAGCGCACTGTTGGACTGTCCCCGGCGATCTACCTGTCGGCGAAGATCTGCGTGTTGTTCGCGACGACCCTGGCCCAGAGCGCCTTGCTGATCACCGTGGTGCGGTTGCGCAAACCAGGTCCCGAGGGGGCGGTCTGGGCGTCCAATGGCACCGTCGAGCTGTGGCTGGCGGCCTTCGCGACCGCATTCGCATCGGCCCTGCTGGGGCTGTTGCTGTCGGCCATCGTGAGTACCGGCGAGCAGACCATGCCTGCACTGGTGGTCACGGTCATGGCGCAGTTGGTCTTCTGCGGCGGACTGGTGACCATAACCGACCGCGGGGCGCTGGAGATGGTCGCGGCCATCTCGCCAAGCAGATGGGGGTTCGCGATGTCCGCCTCGACAGTCGACCTGACGACACTCAACCCGAACGTGGCTCAGGACTCGTTGTGGCAGCACACCACCTCCGCCTGGTTGACTTCGGCCGGCGCCCTGGCCAGCATCGGTCTGGTCTGCGTCGCGTTGACTGCGGTCAAGCTCTTCCGACAGTCGTCCCAGACCTAAATGCGTGACATGCACCCACCGGAGAGGCTCCCGCAAGCGGGCGACGGGCGGCGAAGGTTCGTTGTCACCGCACTGGTGGCGATACTGGTAGTCGGCACCCTGCTGGCCGGCGTCCTTTTCTCCGGACGAGCCCGAGGGTCCTCGAACTTGCTCGGCGCAAACCCGGCACCGGCACCTGTGACGACCGCTGCCCACGGCGAGTCGCTGATCACCCACTCTGCTAGTGCCGCGCGGTCTGGTTCTTCCGATCTGCCTGGCCCGGAGCCGGTGGCCACCCAATCTGCACACTCCCGGGCGGGACAGGCAACTCGTGCAGTTGCTCTCGGCTGTGACGGCACCCCGCTGGCCGCACCCGCCACGGCCAACCTGGGTGCGGCGGTCGAGGAGGTGGCGCGCAAACATGGCGCCACCGTCGCGGTATCGTGGCTTGATCCTGGCTTGGGCATAGTCACCGTCGGAGAGTTGACCGATTTGCCTGCCTGGTCGACCGCCAAGGTGCCGCTGGCACTGGCGGCGATCGCCACCGGCGACAGCGAGGCGTTGCGGCCGACGATCTCGGCGGCGCTGACTTCGTCCAGCAACGAGGCAGCTGACCTGCTCTGGCAATCGCTGGGCCCGGACGACCAGACCCGGTCGCTGGCGGTCACTGCTTTGTTCCGACAGGCCGGTGACCATCTGACGACGGTCCCGGCCCAGCAGATCTTCCCGCCCTACAGCGTTCTTGGGCAGACGCAGTGGTCGACCGCCGCACAGTTGGAGTTCCTACAGTCGATGCCCTGTCTCAGCGGGGCCGACCAGGTCATAGGGGGCATGACCGCGGTAGTTACCGCCCAGCGCTGGGGGCTAGGGACGAAGCCGAACGCGACGTTCAAGGGGGGCTGGGGACCAGCCATGGCCGGCGGCTACACCGTGCGCCAATTCGGCTGGTACACAGCTGACGACGGCGTGAACGTGCCCGTGGCCATCGCTGTTCAGGCGTCCTCCTTTGACGCTGGTGTCGCAGCAATGAACGGTTTGGTGGCCACCCTCGGCTAGGCCCAACTACTCACAGCGCCACCGCCGTTCCCGTCACTGCCGGACGTATACGACGGCGTTCGTCCCTCCGGTGCACCGCACAACGTTCGCGGTGACAGCCTGGCAAGTCATGTCATACCACTGCTGAGTGACCGGACTGTAGGCCTGTACAACGCCCGCACCTTTGGCGTAGTAGGCACTGGCAACGTTGATGGCGAAAGAGCAACTGGTGGCGTCGTTGACCGCCAAGCTGGAGCTGCACAGCGAGGCGCCGACCGGAGGCCACGCCGCCGCCCTGGTCGGGGGCACCGTCGTCTCCGCTGGTCTTGGGGCGGTGACGGTGACGACACTGGGTTCGGTTTCCGGCATCCGTTCCGCTGTCGAAGGCGCGGCGGTGACCCCACCAGCGTCCGCAGGTTGACCCGCGGAGGCATCATCGCGCAGGGCAACCGCCCAGAAGGCCACCATCGCGATGATGGCCACGGCCAGCCCGGCCACTACCCCCGCCAGCACGGCAGTTCCCCGCTTCGGCCCGCCGGGCTCCGCGGGGATGACATAGTTGCTGACGGGCATGGGATTCGCGGGCGTGGGGGCGTAGCCCATTGGGGTGGGTGTCGGTGTCACGCCACGGAACGAGCGCGGGTCCTGGGATCCAGACACCGGGGTCGAAACCCAGCGCGGAGTCGGCTGCTGAGGAGCCACCACCTGCGTCGCCGCGAACCCGCCAGTGCCAGCAACCCGAGTCAACTGTTGCGGATCAGCAACGACCGGCGGCGGCGGCGCCGACAACTTAACCAACTGCCGCTGCCCTGCCAACAATCCCGCCAACTGAGCCAACTGCGCAGCCACCAGACCAGCATCAGCCGGCCGATGCACCGGATCCTTCCCCAGCAACTGCCAAACCAGATTCCACAACCGATCATCGAAACCAGCCGGGCGGCCCGGCAACAACGAAACCTGGGCATGCAAGACCGCCGCAGGCACCAACCCCGTGAACGGAGTCACCCCGCAAACCAACTCATACAACACCACACCGAGCGAATACAGATCAGACCACGGACCCGGCCGCCCACCAGCAATCAACTCCGGCGCCAAATACAACGGCGTACCCGCCAACGCAGTCACCCCCGACGCACCCGGATCATCACCAACCAACTTCGACACCCCGAAATCAGTCAACAACGCCACCGGAGGATCAACCGTACGATCCAACAGCACATTCTCCGGCTTCACATCCCGATGCACGATCCGCCGAGCATGAATCGCCGCCAACCCCAACGCCACCTGCGACCCCACCCGGCACGCCTCCGCCGCTGGCAACGTCCCCCGCTCCCGCAACAAACCCCGCAAATCACCACCCTCCACCAAATCCATCACGATCGCCAACGTCGAACCCTCCGCGACCATGTCACGCACCCGAACCACATGCGGGTCCACAACACCAGTCAACAACCGCCGCTCACCCACGAACCGCTGCACAACCCCCGGATCCTCAGCAAACCGCGGCAACAACACCTTCACAGCGACCGGAACACCCGACGCATCCACCCCACGCCAAACCTCACCCATCCCGCCACGGCCGATCAACCCACCGATCCGATACTGACTACCGACCGGCCGCCCCGCCACCTCACTCATCC
>JAAYVP010000303.1 GCA_012517115.1 Brooklawnia sp.
GGCCTCGCCGTCCAGCAGCGCGGCGACGATCTCCCCGTTGTTGGCAGTCGGCTGCTGCCTCACCACTACGTAGTCACCATCGCAGATTGCGGCCTCAACCATCGAGTCGCCGCGGACCTCCAGCGAGAAGAGTGTGCCTTCTCCGACCAGTTCGCGCGGGAGTGGAAGCACATGTTCCACCTGTTGCTCGGCGAGGATCGGGGTGCCGGCGGCGATCCGACCCACGACAGGAACGTTGACAGCCGTCGGGAAGGCATCCCGAATGCCCGTTGGGTCAGGTTGGATGCCGGTCAGTTCGATCTCGGCGGAGGCCTGCTGACGATCCGGCAGAATCACTTCTAAGGCGCGCGGCCGGTTGGGGTCACGTCGCAGAAAGCCTTTCGACTCAAGCATCCTAAGTTGGTGCGAGACACTGGAAGGACTGGCTAACCCCACCGCGTCCCCCATCTCACGGATCGAGGGCGGGTAGCCGCGGGCCGATACGGTCTGCTGGATGAACTCGAGAATGCGCCGCTGCCGAGGAGTCAGACCGGACGCGTCGTCGGGTTCCGGCAGTTCGGCGAGGCCCATGGCGCGCGCGACCGCTTCATTGGTCGGACGGCCTGCGCGGCCCTTCTTTGCGCTCTGGTTAGCAAGCCTCGTGGTGATCATGGCTCAACGTTAGAGCTTGTCGCACTTGAAATCAAACATCTGTTCGAGCATCTTGCGCGGCGTGTCGCGGGGGGTGGAGCGATGCGGTGGTCGGAACTGTCGGTCCCGTGTGGTTGGCTCTTGGTGGGCCCAGCATTGGAATCGAATGCTTGACCGAAACGATCACCCATTGCTACGATTCGAACAAGAGTTCGACAGCAGTTAGTCCGGCGGATGGCCGGCGAACGGAGGAGAGATGACCAGCACCAGCTTCGCTGAGATCCGTGGTGCAGCGCGGAGTGGCCCAAGCGGCACACGCTTTGCACATGGTCGTGCCTGGCGCGATGGCAGGCGCCCTCGCGCCAGTGCTCCGATGCACCTCACCCCCGGAGGGCGGCCGCGGCAGCCGGCAGGTCCAATCGTCGATCAGTCCGGCATCACCTGGAGCGCTGTCGGGAGGCGCCGGGTAGCCGCTCAGCAGACGTCTGCTCCTGAGTGGCGGCTTACAGATGCAGGCCTTGCCCTGGTGATGGTGTCGTTCGCGCTGGCGATCGGGCTGGGGGTAGTAGTCGTGGTGAGCCAGTACTTGGCGATCGGCGCCGTTGGCTGATCCAGACGCACCAAGGGGGCGGCTCGCGAACGAGCCACCCCCTTGGTCAATCGGCTGTGTTGTCAAGCCCGTTCGGCCCTGATCCGTCGGCCGGGACCGCCCAATCGGCTGAGTCCGAACCTTCCGAGGTCAGTAGCTGTATGGCTGCTGGGGCTGGCTGGTGCCACCAGTGCCCTCGTCGATCACGATCGTGCTCATGATCTTGTCTGCAATGGTTTGACGCTTCGCGTCCCAGAGCGGGAACAGCCAACCGATGTAGCAGATGAGCGAGTCGATGATGTGCGCTAGTTGCCGGACGAACGCCATGCCCATGCCGATCGGACGGCCGGTGGCTTCACTGACCAAACGGACGCCCGCCAGTTTGCGTCCCCAAGACTGGCCGGTGGTGCCGCCGAGGTAGACCATGTTGTAGAAGAACCAACCCAGGCCGAGCACCGAAGATATGACGTTTTGCGCATCATCGCTCGCAAACCCACCGAGAA
>JAAYVP010000304.1 GCA_012517115.1 Brooklawnia sp.
CGCTTTGCCTCTTCGTTGCGCTCCATCAGTTCCTGGGTGTTGAACCCGCCGCTGCGCAGCACCATGTAGGCGATCGCGGCGATCGCCAACGAGATGAGCGGCGACCAACCGACCAGCAACGGCAGGGTAATCAGGGCAATGACATCGAAGCCGCGGATCAGGTTCAACGCCAAACCAGGGGGCATCGCGCCGAATCCAGTCGCCACCATGGGCATCGAATAGTCGGCCGACTTGGCGCTCGCCCAGCGGATCGCAGCAACATAGCCGGCGATTGCGGTGACGAAGCCGTGGGCCAAGCCGGTCCCCAACGCAGCGAGGTCTACACTGTCGGGGCCGATCAGCACGAACGCCGGGGACGCCGCCAGCGCCCAGATGACGGCGAGTCCGGCCGGGATGATGGTCAGTGCCCCGTTCAGCTCCGATGTCGACATTGGGAACGCCCGTGCCAGCCCTCGGGTGCGGGTCAGTACTCGCAGCGAGTCGAAGAACGGCACCATCACGAACATCAGGACGATCGCCGAGATCGCGGGCGTCAAGTTGCCCAGCCCCAGCGACAGCAGCGCGTACGGCACGACGGCGCTGGCCAGTAGCACCAGCAGACCGCGAGGGTTGCGAATCAGCCGGTCGATCTCGCGCCAGACCAATGTGGCCCGACCGGTGGATCGTCCGGAGGCCGGGTGCACGTGCCCTTTGGCCAGCCAGCGCCGCTCGACCAGGATGTCGCGCATCAGGCCGAAGTCCATCGCGAACGCCGCACCCTGCATACCGCTCAGCAAGTCGCCACCGCTGACCAGCCGTGCCCGCCGCACGTAGTCCAGCCGCAAGCCGGCGACGATGGCGGCCGCCACCAGCGCCACCACCGAAACACCAAGCACGACCAGCGCCAGCCGCTCGTTGACAGCCGGGTCAAAATTGATGGTGAGCCAGCCGGACGAAATCGCCACCATCAGACCCAGCACCCCGAGCGCGGCGATGCCGGTGAGGCCCTGGAGCGCGGCCAGGATCACGGTTCGCTCAGCAGTTTGCTCAGCGGCTGCGAAGGCCACCACCGCTGCTGTCGCCACCCCTAACGCGGCGGCCCAGATGACCACCGCTTGCGGCGTCAAACCGGTCAGCGTGGTCACCAAACCGCCGAGCAGGAAGCCGAGCAGACCGGCGCCGATCACCACCGCCCACAACCGTCGGTTGAGCAGCCGGCCGCGGCGAACCGGGGCATCCAGCAACCAGAACCCCTCGGCAGCCGAAGCAATGACCGGACCGAAGATTCGCGAGACCATGATCGCGACCAGCACAACCGTGGCCAGCGACATCCAAGGCAGCAGGCCACGCGCAGTTTCGCAGCCAGCGTCGGTGCAACCGGCGGCTGACTGTTGCACCGACATGATGCCGCTGACGACCATGGCAACGATCACAACCAGCGAAAAGACAGTCACGTAGCCGTCGGTGATCATGTCCCAGATGGTTCGGGTGGCGCGTCCTTTGCGCCAGTCCTTCATCAACAGGGTTAGTTGGCGCTCGTCGGCCACGCCGACTTCGAAGTCTTCCACGTCGCCGAAGGGGACGGCCTGCTCCCAGACGACGGCGGGGACGACCACCTCAGGCGGCTCGGTAGCCGTCGATCGTTGGGGTTGCGGCTGTTTGGGGGTCGACTGGCGACGCTTGCGCTTGCTGGTCCGGCTCACAGTTCGTACTCCGCCTCCGCCTGCGACTCGCTCGTCTCCGCAGTCGCGCCCAACCGCACCACGCGGGCGCCGAGGGCATTGACCAGCGAAGGCTCGTGGCTAGCCATCACGATCGCCAGTCCCTTACCCATCTCATGCTTCAGCCTGGCCCCGAGCCAGGCCACCCCCTCGACGTCGAGGCGCTGCTCCGGCTCGTCCATGACCAGCAGCTTCTTGGGCCGCACCAACGCGGTCGCCAGCGCCAACCGGCGACGCTGACCGCTGGACAGCGTGCCCGGCAGCTGCGACGACTGCGGGACCAGCTGCACCTCCTCCAGTACCTCGTCCACCAGTGGGTCGGGGTCTGCCAGGCCGTGTGCACGGGCCAGCAGGTCGAGATGCTCCACGACCGACAGGTCGGGGAAGAAATCCAGATCGTCCACCACGGTGGCCACGTCGCGGCGGAACTGCGGGTCAGTCTCGCTGACCTTGCGGCCGAAGACCTCGACGCGTCCCTCGCTTGGGCGATCGGCCCCGATGATGCAGCGCAGCACCGTCGACTTGCCCGAGCCGTTGCGGCCAGTGAGCGCGACAGCCTGCCCAGAACTCACCGTCAGGTTGAAATTGTCGACGATGACGTGGTCGCCGTACTTCTTCATCAGGTCGGTCACACTGAGGACCGTCTCGCGCTTGGCCATGGCACCCATTGTGGCCTGCGGTGACAACGACCAGCCAACTGACCCACCGCTGGGCGTGACCAGGTTCCTTCATGTGGCGGCTTGGGGACGCCCGTCACGGCCGACGGGGCACCAGCTCGCGGCCGCATCACCATCTGGCCACGGTGTGGCAAGGTAGTGGCGTGCCACACCGTGCCAACCTCGACAAGCAACCCCGAGACGTCGCGACCATGTTCGACGCGGTCGCGCGCCGCTACGACCTGATGAATGACCTCATGACGCTCGGCCAGGTGCGGAGGTGGCGGCGCGCAGTGCTGGCCGCGATCGACCCGCAGCCCGGCGAATTGGTGCTCGATCTGGCAGCCGGCACCGGCACCTCGTCCGAACCGATCGCCCGGGCTGGTGCTATCCCGTTCCCGACCGACATGTCGATCGGCATGCTCAACGAGGGATCGCGTCGTTTCCCGGACTTGCATTTCGTCGCCGGGGACGGGCTGCGGCTGCCGTACCGGGATGATTCGTTCGACGCCGTCACCATCAGCTACGGACTGCGCAATGTGCACGACACCGAGGCCGCCCTCGCCGAGATGCTGCGCGTCACCCGTCCGGGCGGACGCGTGGTGGTCGCCGAGTTCAGCACCCCCACCTGGCCACCGTTCCGGGCGGCCTACAACTTCTACATGGGCACTGTGATGCCACGCTTTCAGCTGCTCGCCTCCAATGCGCCAGCCTACGACTACCTGATCGAGTCGATCATGGCCTGGCCCGATCAACCAACGCTCGCCGCGACACTGCGCAAAGTCGGCTGGCAGCACGTGCAGTGGAAGAACCTGTCAGGTGGCATCGTCGCGATGCACCGAGGATGGGCGCCGTGACCCCCGCTGACAGCGCCGTGATGCTGGACGCTTACGCGGCGATCCGCTGCCCGGTGAAGGTGCAGAACTACTACGACGCCACCGTAAAGCTCCCTGAAGGAGCCTCCGGCTACGGTGTCCGCGGCAGCAGCGATGTGCAGCAGGAGCTCTTCGGCGGCCGTGAGATCATCGACCGGACCTTGGATGCCCTGGCCGCGCTGCCGGGGACCGTCGACCTGCGGTTGCTGGCCGACGAAGACTTCACCGTCGCGCAGGACGCCACTCGCGATGCTGTCCGCGGCGGGGCGCAGGTGATTGTGGCGCCCAAGCTGCCTGTCGACCGCCGCGGGCACCGCCGGGGCAGCCCATCGGCGCTGGTTCGAGGAACAGACCGGGCGAACGGCCGGCCCGGCTATCTGCCGGTCCAGGTACGATCCAGGCGGATGCTGGAACGCCACTCCCGTCCGGCGCAGCAGTCGGCCAGCCCGATCGGCACACCATCGCCGGCGTCCGCCCTTTACCTGACCAACGCGCAGTTTCGCACCGGCCGCGAAGACGACCAGTTGCACGTCGCGCACTTCTGGCGGCTGCTGGAAGCTGCCGGCTGGCAAGCGTCCGGCGAGCCGATGGCCGGCATCATCGGCAGCGATTCGCTGCGGCGCACATTCTTCAGCGACGGCGAGCTGGCCGGAGTCGAAGCGCTGGCGCTGAACCCCGCCGGATCGCGGGGCACCGCAGCGGTCGTTTGGATAATGCTCACCCGCAAGCAGATCCGCACGTTCTCGCGCACTGCCCCGGAGGGCTGGAAGAAGCGGTCGGCCCTGGAGCGCTACGACCATGAACATGGTTTCCGAGTCAAAGTGGCCGAGACCGCCCGCAAACGCACCGGTGAGCCAAGTGATCCGCACCGCATGGTCACCCCGATCTTCGTACGCGAGTGCAGCTTCTGTCCGTGGTGGGCGGTCTGCGCACCGGAGATGGGTGCCGACGACTTGAGCGTTCAGATCGATAAGTCGCCGTTGGACGTGCGCGAGATCAGTGTGCTGCGCAGTTTGGGCGTCCGGTCTGTGCATGACCTCGGTAGCGCCGACCTGGACGCCCTGCTGCCCCGCTACCTGCCCGAGGTACGCCATCGCGACGGCGCCGAACAGCGACTGCAGCTGGCGGCTCGGCGCTCCAGGATGATTGCACACGGTACCCACCTGGAACGCACCACCGCCGGCCCGATCCCCTTGCCACAAGCCCAGATCGAGATCGACTGGGATATCGAAACCTCTGCGGCCGACCGCATCTACCTGTGGGGTTTCCTGGTCCGTGACCGTTCGCGGCCGGACGACGAAGGCGCGTACCACCCGTTCGTCACCTTCGCAGACCAGACCGCGGCCGATGAAGCCGCGCTGGCCCGACGCGCGATGACCTGGCTCGCCGAACTGCTCACCGAGCACCCCGACGCACACGTCTTCCACTACTCCGACTACGAAATGGTGCATCTGGCCAAGCTGGCCGGCACTTCGTCTGATGACACGCTGGCGCGGGCCTTGGATCTGATCCGGAGACGGCATGTGGACCTGTTCCAGACCATGCGCACCCACTACTTCGGGGCCCACGGGCTCAGCCTGAAGGTCGTCGCGAGCACGGCGGCCGGCTTCAGCTGGCGTGACGACACCCCCGGCGGCCTCAACTCGCAGTCCTGGTTCCTCGACGCCACCCACGGCGCCGACGAGCAGACCCGCGCGGAGGCGCGGCAACGCGTCCTCAATTACAACGAAGACGACGTGCGGGCCACGCGGGTACTGCGTGACTGGTTGCGGACGCAGGCTTAGCCGCGCCGCAGGTATCAACGTCACCTTCACCGACACCAGGACCGCAGTTGTCACCCAACTTTCACATCACGTGACAGGCTTCCTTCTCATTGTTGGGTGATGGCCAACGTGCGCGGTGGACGCCGTGGCGACAGCGCCGAAACCGGCCTCGTCGAAGGAAGCTGGTCACGGTCGGCTGGGGTCGACTCGCACCACCAGCACCTCGATGCCGTCAATAGGACGCGCCAACTGGGCGCGCACCTCGTCGGCGTCGTCGATAGTGCGGGTCGGCCAACCGAATCCGGACGCCAGCGACGCCAGATCACGCCCGTGCGGCATCGCGAACAGGCGCTCGAACCAGCGGTTGTCGGCTACCTCCAGGGTTCGGAAAATGCTGCCCCCATCGTCGTCGGCGATCACCACCCGCAGGTCGGGCACCGTTTGACCGGCTGGCACGTGCAGGCCACCCAGGTCGTGCAGGAAGGTCAAGTCACCGAGCAGCACCGTGGTCGGTTCACCGCTGCCCAGCATGATTCCGCTCGCCGTCGAGATGACCCCGTCGACACCGGCGAGACCGCGGTTTGCCCAGCAGGTGGGCGGGTCGTCGCGGATCGGGGCCAGATCGGCGTCCCGGATCGGGTTCGAGCACCCGAAGACCAGGTTGCCGGTGGCTGAGGCCACCGCCTCCGCGGCAAGCCACGGGCCGGTGAGCTGCCCCGCCTGGATCAGCCCGGCCGGTCCCGCCTCGGCGGACTGTCGGGCGTCGGCGGCGAGCCAGTCGTCCAACCAGCCATCGTCGACCTGCGCCAGCGTGACAGCGTCGTGAACTTGTTGGACGTGGCCCCCCGGGTCGGGCCAGTTGGCGCGATCACTTACCGCGACCAGTTCGACATCGTCGCGGGCCAGCAGTCGGGTGACCGGACGCGACAGGGTGGGGTGCCCGAAGATCAGCACTCGCTCAATGCGGGCGCCGAGTTCGGTGTCGAGCAAGTTCCGGTAGTGCGCGAGCGCGCAGCGTCCCGCCCGGGCGTTGCTGGAGGGTTCGGCGAACAACGGCAGCCCGGCCTGCTCCGCCACCGCACGGGCCTGGCGTCCAACGGCGGGCGGCGCGTCGCCTGCCAGCACGACAGTCCGGGCGCCCGCCGGCAGAGTCACCGGCTCGGCTGGCCGGGACGCGCTGACCCGCAACGGCTTCACCGCTGTCGGCAACTCGGACTCGCCCAGGAACGGTTCACTCAGCGCCACGTCGACGTGCACCGGCCCGGGATTGCGGGTGCGCAGGCCGCGGGCCGCGATCAAGACCCGCCCCAACCCCGCCAGCCAGCGAACCGGGTCATCGTCGCTGCTTGCCAGATACAAGTCGGCGACCACATGCCGGCCGAACAACCCAATCTGTTCGGTGGTCTGGTTCGAGCCGCTGCCGACCAGGGTGGCCGGACGATCGGCAGTCACCACCACCAGCGGGACGCCAGCCAGCTTGGCCTCCATGACCGCTGGCACGAGGTTCCCCAATGCGGTTCCGGAGGTAACCACGACCGCCGCGGCGCCCCGGGTGCGCGCCAGGCCCAGAGCCAGGAAGCCGGCGACCCGTTCATCGGTGCGAGTATGCAACCGGAGGCGTCCCCGGTCGGCGAGCGCGGCGAGGCCGACTGCGATGGCAGTGCTCCGCGACCCGGGGCAGACCACGACCTCCGCAATCCCGGCCGCGACCAAGGCCTCGGCGATCGCCAGGCCTAGCCGCGCCGAACTCACGCGGCCTGCTTCAGATCCAAGATCCGCAGGCAACGCGCCAGCCTGGCGCGCCACCAGGTGTTGCGTTCCCGGCTCGCGCGAGCTCTGGTCAGCGCCGCCTGGTCGGGCACGGGTGGCCCATCCAGTTCGAGATAGCCGTCGCGAGCCACCAACGAGTCCGCCACCACGTCATCGTCCAGCATCTTGACGGTGTTGAGACCGCAGGCAAGTTCCAGCTTCGGCAAGGCCGCGGCGGCCTGGGCGCCCGCCCAGATGCCGATCGAGGTTTCCAGCGCCGAACTCATCACCACGGGCAGATCGAGCTGTTCAGCCAACTCCACGCAGCGCCGCCAGCCGCCCAGCGGTTGGTTCTTGAGCACCACGACATCGGCGGCCTGCAGCTCGGCGACCCGCAGCGGGTCTTCGGCACGGCGGATCGACTCGTCCGCGGCGATCGGCACCGCCACCCCGGCCTCAGCCAAGCGTCTGCGCAGTTCGACGAGTTCTTCGACAGTGGCGCACGGTTGCTCCGCGTACTGCAGGCGCAGCGGCGCCATCAGGGTTAGAACTCGTTCGGCCGCCTCCACCGATAAGCCGCCGTTAGCGTCCACCCGCAGTTCGCCGTCGGGTCCGAGCGCCGAGCGCACAGCTGCCAGCCTGGCCAAATCGTCGTCCAGACACGAGTGCGGATCGGCGATTTTGACCTTGGCGGTGGTGCAACCGGAGCACGCCACTAGATCGGCCGCCCGACGCGGCGAAACAACTGGCACGGTGACGTTCACCGGGATCCGGGTGCGGTGCCGGGGCGGCTCTTCGTCGATCATGGACGCCGCCAACCAGGTGGCGGCCTCCGGATCGTCATATTCCAGAAAGGGGCTCCACTCGGTCCAGCGGTCGCCGCGGCGGAGCAGCATGCCCTCGCGGTGGTCGACGCCGCGGAAGTGCATCCGCATGTCGATGCTGTAAACGATCGCCTCGTCGAAACGATCCGGCATTCTCAGACTCCAATCAGGGAACCGACGAAGAGCCCGATACCTGCGGCGAGCTCAGCGAAACCGGTCAGTTTGAGCGTGCGTACCAGGGCCATGCCTGTGCCCCCTGTGATGATATGACGCGTGGCAGGAACAAGGAAGACCAGCGTGCTGAGCCCGAGAAGCGCCCACCACGTGGTGCCGGCGGCGGTGACGATGACCCCAGCGACGGCAATGACTGCGAGCAGCACATAGAACCAGCGGCTGTATCGGTCGCCGAGTCTGGTTTCCAGTGTTCGCTTGCCGGACAGTCGGTCGCTGGGAATGTCACGCAGATTGTTGCAGACCAGCACCGCGCACGACAGCGCACCCATGACGGTGGCCGCCGCCCAAGTGGGCCACGGGACGCGTGCCAACTGCACGTAGGTGGTGCCCGCGGTGGCCACCAGACCGAAGAAGACGAAGACGAAGACCTCGCCCAGACCGCGATACCCATAGGGACGCTCACCACCGGTGTAGAACCAGGCGGCCAGTATGCTGGCCAACCCGACCGCGAGCAGCCACCATTGCCCCGACAATCCGACCAAGACTAGGCCGAAGATCGCCGCCAGCCCGAAGCAGCCGAAGGCGGCCAACTTGACCGTTCGGGGTTGGGCAGCACCCGAACCCACCAGCCGCTGCGGCCCGACCCGATGCTCGTCGGTGCCGCGGACGCCGTCGGAGTAATCGTTGGCGTAATTGACGCCCACCTGCAGAGCCAACGCGACCAGCAACGCCAGCACCGCCCGCAACGGATCGGCGCCGCCGGCGAACGCGGCGACACCAGTGCCCGCCAAGACCGGCGAAAGAGCAGCCGGCAGCGTGCGTAACCGTGCCCCTTCGACCCATTCGGCGACGCTGGCCACCGCGTGACCCCCAATCTGCTCGGACTGGCGTCCCGCGACGCCCGAGTCATCATATGACCAAACCGGTGGCCGGCCAGCGCAAGCACCGGCGTCGTCAAGAGGCGGCCAGTGCCAACTCGCGCAGCCGCTGCCGGTCGACCTTCCCGGAACTGGTCCGGGGCAGCGATACGAGCCTGAGTAGCTGCCTTGGCAGCGCGGACGCACCGAGCGCTGGCCGCAGCGCGTCCTGCCACCAGGCCAGGTCGGGCGAGGGCCCGGTGACTGCCAAAGCCACCCGGGTACCCCACTCATCGTCAGGGACGCCGAACACGGCGGTTTCTCCGCGGCTTAGCCCATCTACCGCCTGTTGCACCGCCGCTAGGTCGACGTTCACGCCGCCGCTGATCACCACGTCGTCGAAGCGACCCAGGATGTGTAGCCGTGATTCACCGTCAGGGCCGACCAGCCACTCACCGCGGTCTTGGGTCACCAGCCAGCCCCCGACCAGCGCGGCGGCCGTCGCCTGCGGATCGCCGCGGTAGCCAGAGAAGACCACTGTGCCACCGATCGACACCCGCCCGGTCGGGTCGATGTCGACGTGGACGCCGGGCAGCGGCAACCCGTCTACCACACAACCCCCGCAGGTTTCGCTCATGCCGTAGCTCTGGCGGACCGCGATACCGGCTTCGCGTGAGCGGGCGGCCAGGTCGGCCGACAGGGCTGCGCCGCCCACCAGCACTAGGTCGTAGCGGGCGAGCCGCTCGCTCGTGTCGGACGAGCGCAGGGCCCGCGCGAGTTGGGTGGGCACCACCGAGATCGCGTTGCGCCCGGCGGTGGGATTCGGGTCGGGCAGGTCAGACAGGTCGCGGTTGGCGTAGCGCACTCCCGCGCCGCCTGTCGGCTGATCGAGCAGGCCCCGGGCCACCACCATCAGCCCGGCCACGTAGTGGGTAGGCAGCACGCAGGTCCAGGTGAATGTCCCGTACCGTTGCCGGAAGGCCGCAGCGGCTGCGGTGATCGCGGGCCCCGACAGCAGCACCCCCTTCGGGGAACCAGTCGATCCCGAGGTGGTCACGATCACTGCCACTTCCGGCTCGGGGACCGGTTCGGTGGGACGGAGCAGACTCGCAGCCGCTCCGTCGGGCACGGGGGCCAGCACGTAGTCACCGGCAAGCGCGCCGGGCAGCAAACCGGCCACCTCCCAGGGCGCACAGACGCGGATCGGGTTGGCCACCCGGCCATGTTAGGCGGTCGGCGGACCGCCTGCCGGTGAGGCAGGATGCAGCCGATTGGGCGGTACCAATAGAATCGCCTCATGGGACGTTTGATTCCTGTGATCGTGCTGGTCGCCTTGACGTTGTACTGCACGATCGAGGTCGCCCAGGCCAAGACTTGGGAGGTCCGTCGTATGCCCAAATGGCTGTGGGCAGTGGCGGTGATCGGTGTGCCCGGGTTCGGCCCGCTGGCCTGGCTCTTCTTCGGCCGTCCTTTGGGACCGCGTCGTGGCGTCGGTGGCAGCGGTGGCCATAGGCCCCTGCCCCGCCCACCTGACGACAACCCAGATTTCCTGCGCGGGCTGTGACCCGCGACGCGCACGACCACTGAAGCAGTCGGCTGCTGGCGAGCCGGCCTTCGGTCGGCAAGGTAGTGTCAGACTCCAGCATGCCAGCCATCTTCAGTTCGCTCGCCAGCGCGAACTACCGCCGTTACTTCACCGGGGCGCTGTTCAGCAACATCGGTTCCTGGATGGGTCGCACTGCGGTCTCATGGCTGGTGCTGATGGAACTGACCGATGGCAGTGCCTCGGCGTTGGGTTTCGTCACCGCGATCATGTTCCTGCCTGGACTGGTGCTGGCGCCAGTTGCGGGTTCGGTGGCCGACCGCTTCGCCAAGCGCAAGATACTGCTGCTGACCCAGAGCGTCTTCGCCGTCGACGCGGTGTTCATGGCCGCGCTGGTCCTCAGCGGGCGGGCCGAACTTTGGATGGTCTATCTGATCTCGTTCATTGACGGCCTGTGCTTCACTCTCGACAACCCGGCTCGCCAGTCGTTCGTCAGCGAACTGGTCGGCGCCGAAAACCTACCCAACGCCATCGGGCTCAACTCGGCGAGCTTCAACACCGCACGGCTGATCGGGCCCGGCCTCGCCGGTCTGATGATCGCGGCGCTGGGCACCGGCTGGGTGCTTGCCCTCGACTGCCTGACTTACGGGGCGATGCTGCTCGGTCTGCTGCGGCTGAACCCCGACGAACTGCATCCCGCCCCGGTGCAGACCGGACGCGGCCGTACCCGGGAGGGTTTCCGATACGCGCTGGGGCGTCCCGATCTGCTGGTGCTCCTGGCCTGTGGGTTCGCGGTCGGCGGGCTGGGCTTCAATTTTCAGATCTCGAACGCCGTGATGGCTACCCAATTCTATGGCCGCGGCCCGGGCGAGTACGGCGTCCTCGGTTCGGCTATGGGCGCGGGCGCGTTGGCCGCCGCACTGTGGGCGGCCGGACGCGGTCAGGCCCGGCTCCGCTTCATCCTGGGCGGCATGGCCGGTTACACGGTTTTCAATCTAGTTGCGGCGTTTTCGCCGCGGTTCGGGCTGTTCGCCGCCCTGCAGGTACCGATCGGACTGGCCACTGCCACAGTGCTGGTCACCGGCAACACGCTGATTCAGTCGGGCACCTCGCCTCAGATGCGTGGCCGCGTGATGGCGCTGTGGGGTCTGGTCATCATGGGCGTCACCCCCCTGGTTTCGCCGCTGGTCGGTTGGCTCGGCGATCATCTGGGGCCGCAGTCGACCGTCCTGTTCGGGGTCGTCTGTGTTGGCATCTCACTGGTGCTGATCACCTTCGTGATCATGCGCACCGACCAGATCAGGCTGCGACTCGACACCGGCAGACATGGCTGGGTCTGGCTCGAACGCGGTAGCCTCAGCGAAGATGTCGATCAACCGAAGCACTAAACCACTAGTGGAGGGCCATCATGGCCGACAACTACGAAGACCTGTATTCCTGCACGGTGCTAGACGAGGGCGGCTCCCGAATCGGCGCGGTGAGCCAGGTCTACCTGGACGATGCGACCGGGGAACCTACCTTCGTCACCGCGCGAGCCGGGCTGTTCGGGAACAAGGAGGTCTTGGTGCCGCTGGTCGGGGCCTTTGTCGCCGACGATCTGATGCAAGTGCCCCACTCAGCAGACGTGATCAAGCAGGCGCCTGCTCCCCGCCCCGACCGCCGGCTGTCACCCACTCAGGAGGCCGAGGTCTACCGCCACTACGGATTACCTTTCACCATCCCCGACGCCGAGCAAACTCACCCGGCGCAGCCCCCGGCGAGCGTCCGCGAACAAACCAGCCACGATCCGCAAGATCCGCGTGCCTGAAGATTGCCCGCCCAATAGCGTGTATAGAGGATGCCGAACGAAAGGACCGACGATGGCAAACCACTTTTATGAAGACCTCTTCAATTCAGATGTCGTCGACGTCAACGGCAAGAAGATCGGCAGCATCGGTCAGGTCTATCTCGATGACCAGACCGGCGAACCCAGCTGGGTGACTGTGAAGACCGGTTGGTTCGGGTTGAAGGAGACCTTCGTCCCGCTGGAACAAGCGGTGGTGAGCGACGGGATGATCACCGTCCCGTTCACCGAAGAGAAGGTGAGGGACGCGCCGCGAGTCGACCCCGACCAGCACCTGGACGCCGACGAAGAGGCGCGTTTGTACTCGTACTACGGGATCGCCATCGTTTTGGACGGCGACCAGCCGGTTGGTGCCCCCGAGGCCGATGCTCCGTCACCCGAGGCAGAGGACGCCGAGCCGCTCAACGATCCGGACGCCGACATCGCGCCACCGGCCGCCGAGGAGGATTCCCATATCGACGAGGCGACACCGGTGGTCATCCCGGCGGACGCCCCCGCCGTCGTCGAAACCGTCGTCGAAGAGGCCGATCCGGATCAGCGGTAACGATTGCAGGTCACCGTCAAGCTCGGGTTTCCCAGTTGACCAGTTGATCGGCGTCCAGCGAGCCGTCCGGCCAGACCGCCCGCACGATCCCCGCGGCAGCCAACGCCTTGCGGCAGCCGGGACAAGGCTCGTCGGTGATGAACGCTGTCGCACCGCGGGTATCGCGCACGGCGAACAGCAGCGCGTTGACCTCGGCGTGGATCGCGATACAGAAACCAGCCGTACCGGGCCGGTCGTAGTCGCCGAGACCCGGCATCTGGTCGTAATCGAGGAGCCCCCTCGGGCAGGCTCCTTCGAGACAGTCCGGGCGTCCAGGGGCAGCCCCGTTGTAACCGGTGGCGATGATGCGATGGTCATCGGTCACCAGCAGGGCACCCACCTTACGTCGCCGGCACTTAGCCCGAATGGCCACCGCGGTGGCTATCTCCAGGAAGTACTCGTCCCATCCCGGGACGCTGTAGTTCGGTTCGGCCGCCACGGCAGGCATCTTAGAAGTCCGTCTCATCGGCATATGATCTGGGGTCCTCTATCGGCTCGAGATGTGCCGAGACTCTCACCCCGGGAACGACCTCGATCAGCGCGTCGATCACGTCCTCAGTCATGTCGTGGCCCCGGCGCACACTCCAGGCGGCCGGCACCAAGATGTGGAACTCCATGAACTGACGGTTGCCGGCTTGCCGGGTGCGGACGGCGTGGAACTCGATCCGCCCAGGTTCCCGGAAGCGATCAAGCACCTCGAAGAGTTCGATGTTGGTCTGTTCGGGCAGGCTGACATCCATCAGGCCGTCCACCGAGGAGCGAATGAGACCGAACCCGGTCCACAAGATGTTCGCGCCGGCCAGCAGCGCCACCACCGGGTCGAGCACCGGCTGGTTCGTGACGGCGACCAGCGCCACACCGACCAGGACGGCCACCGAGGTGATCACATCGGTCATCAGGTGCTTGCCGTCGGCGACCAGAGTGGCCGAGCCGTGCTTACGCCCATGCTTGAGCAGCACCATCGCCACTGCCCCGTTGACCAGCGAGGCAGCGACGGAGATGGTCAGGCCGAGGCCCAGCTGCTCCGGCATCCGCGGATTGAGCAACCGCTCGATCGAGGTGGCGATGATGAAGGCCGCCGCGACGAAGATCATTACGCCCTCGACTGCGGCCGAGAAGTACTCGGCTTTGCTGTGGCCGTAGGGGTGGTTATCGTCTGGCGGTTTGATCGCGACTTTGAGAGCGAACAACGCCACGATCGCGGCCACCAGGTTCACCAGTGACTCTGCGGCGTCCGAGAGCAGGCCGACCGAGCCGGTCAGCCACGCGGCGCCACCCTTCAGTCCGATCGTGACCACAGCCGCGGCGACCGACAGCCAAGCGAACTTGCTCAGATCGACCGGCGGAGCGTAACGCAGACTGTGATTGATCTCGTCGGGGGCGCTCACCGAGCCATTCTTACCACGCTCGGTGCGGACGTTCGATCAGATGCCTGCCACAGATTGGCCACATTGTGGGACGTCGGCTTCCGTTCGCTTGAATGTTCAGGTAGGTTCCTCGCCATGTTGAACCGGACGCCGATGCTCGTGGGTCGTGCCCACGTCGATTTCGCGCGCGTCCACACCTCGCAGTGTTGTTGCGGCTGCTGACGCGCCCGCATCTGTCTTGACCGCCGGGCCGCGTTGCCCGGAACCCAACTTCGACGCCCAGGTATTTCTGTGCGCGCGTCCGGTCAGCGGGGCCACAACCAGAGGAACCCCAAATGAGCACCGACACCACGACCGGCGCACGCGTCCGGCCACCCCGCGAGGGCCGCAGCAACGGGCAGTGGCTCGTCGACGGCCGCGAGCCGCTGAACGCCAACGAGCAGTTCAAGGCAGCTGACAACGGCTTGAACGTGCGGGCCCGGATCGAGCAGACCTACGCACGGGACGGGTTCGCCAGCATCCCCGCTGACGACCTGCACGGACGGATGCGCTGGTGGGGCCTGTACACCCAGCGCAAGCAGGGCATCGACGGCGGACGCACCGCCAACATGACGCCCGATGAGCTCTCGGACGAGTACTTCATGATGCGGGTGCGCATTGACGGCGGCGCCCTCACCCTCGCCCAGTTGCGCACCGTCGCCCAGATCAGCGTCGAATTCGCTCGTGATACCGCCGATATTTCCGACCGCCAGAACATCCAGTTGCACTGGGTGCGCATTGAGGACGTGCCGCAGATCTGGCAGCGCCTCGAGGCGGTCGGCCTACAGACCACAGAGGCCTGCGGCGACACTCCCCGTGTGATCCTGGGCTCGCCGGTGGCTGGCATCGCGGCCGACGAGATCATCGACCCGACACCGGCGATCCGCGCGATCGCAGACACCTTCATCGGCGATCCCGAGATCTCGAACCTGCCGCGCAAGTTCAAGACCGCGATCACCGGCCACCCGAGCCTCGACGTCGTGCACGAGATCAACGACATCTCGCTGGTCGGCGTCGTCCACCCGGAACTCGGCGCCGGCTACGACCTGTGGGTCGGCGGGGGCCTGTCGACCGCCGCACATCTGGCCGAACGCCTAGGTGCCTTCGTGGCGCCCGAGCGGGCCGCCGCGGTCTGGTACGGCGTGGTGCGGATCTTCCGTGACTACGGCTACCGCCGGCTCCGCAACAAGGCCCGGCTGAAGTACCTGATGGCCGATTGGGGCCCGGCGAAGTTCCGCAAGGTGCTCGAGACCGAATACCTCGGCTACGCCCTGCCCGACGGCCCGGCGGCGGTGGCGTCCGGCGGGCATGCTGACCACATTGGCGTCCACGACCAACGAGACGGCCGCAAGTACGTGGGCCTCGCCCCGGTGGTGGGTCGCTCGTCCGGTACCAAACTGCTGGCGCTGGCGGACGCGGCGGAGGCGGCCGGCAGCGAACGCATCAGGCTCACCCCGCACCAAAAGCTGCTGGTGCTCGATGTCGACCCGGCAAGGGTCGACGCCCTGCTGGCCGCAGCCGAAGCGATCGGCATGACCGCAACGCCGGGGCCGTTTCGTCGTCACACGATGGCCTGCACCGGCATCGAATACTGCAAGCTCGCCTTCGTCGACACCAAGGACACCGCTACCGCTGCCATCGCCACCCTCGACCGGCGACTGGCAGATCTGGACCTCGACGTGCCGATCACGCTCAACGTCAACGGCTGCCCCAACAGTTGCGCACGCATTCAGATTGCCGACATCGGCCTCAAGGGGCAGATCGCTAAGAGCCAGGACGGCACCGACGAGTTCGCCTTCCAGGTGCACCTGGGCGGTGGACTGGCCTCGGCTGACCGGGAGGAAGCCGGCCTGGGCCGCACCCTGCGAGGCCTGAAGATCACCGCCGAACAGATGCCCGACTACGTCGAGCGCATCACCCGCCGGTTCGCGACCGACCGCGAGCCCGGCGAATCCTTCGCCCACTGGGCACACCGCGCAGACGAGGAGGCACTGCGATGAGCGTCGAAGTCGACACCGTAGGCACTGCGCCCGCTCCCCACGGACCGGGACGCCGCCGCTCCCCCGCCGAACTGGAAGAACTCGCCCGGCAGGCGTCCGCACGCTTCGCGTCGGCGTCCGACTCGGCCGACGGGGCGGACGAGGTGCTCGCCTGGGCGGCGGACGCGTTCGGCGACGCCCTCGTGGTGGCCTGCTCGATGGCCGGGGACACCGTCGTGCCACACCTGGCGGCCAAGCACCGCCCCGGCGTGGACGTGCTCTTCCTGCAAACCGGCTACCACTTCCCTGAGACGATCGGTACTCGTGACGCGTTAGAGGCCACCACCGACGTCACGATCGTCGATGTGCTGCCTGCGCTGTCGGTTGCTGAACAGGACGCCCGGTTCGGCCCGAAGCTGCACGACCGCGACCCATCGCAGTGCTGCAGCTTACGCAAGGTGGAGCCGATCAACCGCGAACTGGCCAGTTACGAGGCGTGGGTCACCGGGTTGCGCCGCGAGGACTCCCCGCTGCGCGCCCAGACGCCGCTGGTCGAGTGGGACAGCGTCCACCAGATGGTGAAGATCAACCCCATCGCAGCCTGGAGCTTCGACGAGGTGCTCGACTATGCGGGTAGCCACGGCGTCCCGGTGAA
>JAAYVP010000305.1 GCA_012517115.1 Brooklawnia sp.
GCGAAAGGGGACCGCCAAGAGGTAGCCGTCGAATCGCTCACTGAACTCGGTGTCGCGCGCATCGTGGCCTGGCAGGCCGCGCGATCGATCGTGCGTTGGGACGGCCGCGCCGGAGCAGGTGGTAAGGCCGACAAAGGCGTCGAGCGGTGGCAGGCCACCGCAAGGGAATCAACCAAGCAGTCGCGTCGCTTCCGCGTCCCGAAGGTCGAATATGCGACAACCGAACAGGTCCGGACTTTGATCAGTAGCGCCGATCTGGCGCTGGTTTGTCACGAGGACGCGGCGACGCCATTGGCGCAGATCTCGCTGCCCGAGCGCGGTGAAGTGGTGGTTGTGATCGGTCCTGAGGGCGGACTAACGGTGGACGAGTTGTCAGCCTTCCAGGCCGTCGGCGGACGACTTGTCAGTCTGGGCGATGGTGTCCTGCGTACCTCAAGCGCCGGGGTGGTTGCCCTTGCCCAACTGCAGGTACTGGCTGATTTGCGCGTCCAGGACTGTCGGTAGCGGCGTTCATGCCTGCAGTTCGGCGGGTGCCTCGCGGCGGGCCGGCATCAGCCCCGACAGGTCGAACTCGACGACGTGATTGCGGTCCTCGGTGCGTCCGAGCATCAGGTGCGCGCCCAGCCCCATCACCTGCCAGCGGCTGCGGTAGAGCCAGTCGAGGGCGTCCGGGTCGCTGGGCCGCCAGAAGTTGAGCAGGTATCCGCCGGTGTAGAGGTGCAGCAGGCTGAAGCCACCCGGGTAGGCCGCGCAGGCCGCGTTCTCCAAGTACTGGGTGTGGGCCCAGGGCAGGTCGGCCCGGTCGCGACGCATCCGATGGGTATGCCCGGCGACGTGCAAGAAGACACCTGGCGCTTGGCTTTCGATCAACTGCAGACGCAGCCGATCGGGGGCACGCAACATGAATTGGGGACCGGAGATCGATGTCCAAGCAGCTTCGTTGGTAACCGGGTGGTGGGTGACTGCCAGAGTCGGACGGTGCGGGTCCGATGCCAACTCAGACATGATCTGGTCGTATTGGTCGGGGACGATCCAACCCCCGCCTGAGCCGCGTGTCGAGTCCACCGCCAGTATCCGCAGGCCGCTGGGATCGAGAATCGTCTGGTTACGTTGGTAGCCGACGAAGACATCACCGAACGGATCATCGTCGCGACGTGGATGGTCGTGGTTGCCACGGGTGACCACCCAGCCGTCATTCTGTTTACCGTAACCATCGAGGAGTTGGCGAGCCAACGCAACTTCGTGGGGTTGGTTGGCGTACGTGATGTCGCCGTTGACGACCACGAGAGGATGGCCACGCCGTGTGGTCAAGTCGCCCAGCGACGACGCGAGCATGATTTGTGGGTAATCGACCTGATCGGGATGTGGTCGTACTGAGGTGGGCAGCGACCCAAGGACTATGCCCTGGCGCTTCTCGCCGATGTGGATGTCGTTCGTCAGTGCGATCGTGGTCAGATAGTCCCCGGGGGGCGGGGTCAAGGTGGTGAACTCGTTGACTTGTTCGCAGGAGCCGATTCGTCGGGTCGGACGCAGCGCGGCGTGGGCCTGCTGACCGTTCGATGAAGCCCGAAATCGATAACGTCGGCCGGGTTCGAGACCGGTCACCTCAACCATATGGAAGGCGCGGGGTATCGGATCGTCGTGCACCACCCGCAGCGAACCCTCGACCGGGCCCAGCGCCAACTCGGTGCCAGCGGTGACCGGCTGGGGTACTCCCACCCCGAACCGGGACTGCCTTGTCGTCCACGCGATGACCGCGCTTGTGGGGGTGATGGTGACGACCTCAAGATCGGTGACGACCATGCGGCCCCGCCTCTCAGGCGTCAAGGCGGGTGCCGACGCGATTTCCGAGAGGCGGTTCACGGAACCCAAACATACCGTGCTACAGCATTATGCCGGTAAAGTCCGGGGGCATGGCGTCCCAGCAGCCCCGGCAGCACGAGGTAACCATCGTTGTGAATCCTCGCTCCGGCCGAGGACGCGCCGCCCGCTTGCTGCCCCAGGTGATCCGGGCCATGGGCGAGACGCTGCCAGATTCCCAGATCCGGGTGCACTCGACGAGCAGCTACGCCGACGCCAGGACGCGCACCGCCACGACGGTTGCCCAGTCGTTGCCGCCCGAGCCTGGGCAGCGTCCCGACGTTCTTGTGATGATGGGTGGCGACGGCATGGCCAGTCTCGGCTTGAACGCCTGCGCGGGTAGCCATCTGCAACTCGGCATTATCCCGGCCGGCACCGGCGACGATTTCGCCCGCGGTGTCGGTATTCCGCGCGATCCGCTGCGGGCAGCGGCTGCGATCGCCGCCGGACGGACTCGGCGAATAGACCTGACGCTGGCCCGCGGCGAGATCGATGGGGGAGCGCAGCAGCGTTACGTGGGCACGGTGGTGTCTTCGGGCTACGACGCGAAGGTCAACTTCCGGGTGAACCAATCCCGCATCAACTTCGGCGCATTGTCTTACGCTTCAGCGGTGCTGCTCGAGATGGCGCAACTGAAACCGCTGAACTATCGGCTCACGATTGATGGTGAGTATCGCGAGATTCCGGCCGTGCTGGCTGCCGTCGGCAACGCAGGCTTCTTCGGGGGCGGCGTCCATATCTGCCCGCAGGCCGATCCCGCCGATGGCCTACTCGACGTCACCCTGATCGGGCCGGTGAGCCGCTGGACATTGGTGCGGCTGTTCCCGCTGCTGTACCGCGGCGACTTCATCCACCATCCAGCGCTGACCTTCTTGCGTGCCCGCGAGGTGCTCCTGGACGGCGACGGCCTGGTGCCGATGGCCGACGGGGAGATGCTAGGGGAGGTGCCGCTCCGGCTGACTTGCGCGCCCAACGTCCTGGAGATCTTAGTGGGTGAGGCATTTGCCGAGTGACGCTTGGGTCGAGTTCGCTGCCGGCTATGACTTCACCTTCGATGACTTCCAGGTGACCGCCTGCCGACACCTGGCCGACGGCAGAGGTGTACTGGTGGCCGCCCCAACCGGCTCCGGCAAGACGGTGGTGGGGGAGTTCGCCTGCTGGCTTGCGCTGGCCAGCGGCACCAAGTGCTTCTACACCACCCCCATCAAGGCGCTGAGCAATCAGAAATACCACGACCTCGTGGCCCGCCACGGCGCCGATCGGGTGGGTCTACTGACCGGCGACACGTCAGTCAACCCGGAGGCTCAACTGGTCGTGATGACCACCGAGGTGCTTCGCAACATGATCTACGCCGGTTCAGACATGCTGACCGGATTGTCCTACGTGGTGATGGATGAAGTGCACTACCTCGCCGACCGTTTCCGTGGCGCGGTCTGGGAGGAGGTCATCCTTGGGCTCGCCGATTCGGTCCAGTTGGTTTGCCTGTCGGCGACAGTGAGCAACGCCGAGGAGTTCGGCGACTGGCTGGATGAGGTACGGGGCAACGTTGAGGTGGTACTCAGCGAGCAGCGTCCGGTACCGCTCTACCAGCACGTGCTGGTGGGTCGTCGCCTTTACGACCTGTTCGCGAACGGCAGCGGCGTCAATCCCGACCTGCTGCGTTTCGCCAAGGAGGACTCCCGGACGGTTCGCGATGACTCGCGCCGGATGCGCGGGCGGGCGCTGCGCTCCCGGATCGAGGCAGGCGATCGGGCTAGGGGCAGGCAGACGACATCCGGTGCGCGTCCGCCCCGTAGGGACGCAACGGTGGAGGTCTTGGCGCAGCGTGGGTTGTTGCCGGCGATCTTCTTTGTGTTCAGTCGGCAGGGCTGCGACCAGGCCGTCCGGCAGTTGCTGGGGTCGGACGTGCGGTTGACGACCTCCGTTGAGCGGCGGCGTCTGTTGGAGATCGCCGAGCGGCACGCGGGCTGGCTCGATCGGGCGGACCGGCAGGCGCTGGAGTGGGACACCTTCATCGAAGCGCTCGGCAGGGGCATTGCCGCCCACCATGCGGGCCTGTTGCCGTCATTCAAAGCGATCGTGGAGGAGGGTTTCGTCTACGGCTTGATCAAGGTCGTCTTCGCCACCGAAACGTTGTCACTGGGCATCAACATGCCAGCCAAGACGGTCGTGATCGAGAAGTTGGTCAAGTACAACGGCGAGACCCACGCGGAGATCACGCCCGGCGAGTTCACCCAACTCACCGGTCGCGCCGGGCGGCGCGGCATTGACGTCGAGGGGCACGCGATCGTCTATTGGCAGCCGGGGCTTGATCCCCGGGCGTTGGCCGGGTTGGCCTCCCGACGGACTTATCCGTTGCGGTCGAGCTTCGCGCCCACTTACAACATGACCGTCAATCTCGTTGGCACAGTGGGACGCGTCCGCGCCCGGGCCCTGTTGGAGCAGAGCTTCGCCCAGTTTCAAACCGACCGTCGGGTGGTCGCGGTGGCACGCAAGGCCGCCCGGGACGACGAGCAGGCGGCCCGGTTCTGGACGCAGGCGCAATGCGACAGAGGCGACTTCCGTGAGTACGCCGAGCTGCGCGAACAGATCCGCGAACAGGAGGCCGAGCTGTCGCGGCTGCGCAAACGTGACCAACGAGCCGAAATGGTCGATTCGCTGCTGGCATTACAGCCCGGTGATGTGGTCTGGGTGCCGGCTGGCAAGCACCAGGGCTGGGCGGCGGTTATCGTGGCCGGGACGAAGCAGGCGCCTTGGCCGCTGGTGATGACCGCGGCGCGGCAGATCGTCGCTCTCACCGAACGGGACGTCAACCAGCCGCTGCGGGCGGTCTCTCGCGTCCGGTTGCCGAAGAAGTTCGATGTGCATTCGGCCGCAGACCGTCGTCAGCTGGGCAACTCGTTGGCGGGACGACTGGAGTCGATTGGGGACAGGCCCGCACGAGCCGGTAAACCGCGTCCGGACGAAGAGCTTGCGGCGCTGATCGACCATCTGCGCGCCGAGATGAGAGCTCATCCCTGCCACCACTGCCCGGACCGTGAGGAACATGCTCGGGCGGCCGAGCAGGCGCTGCGCCTCGGACGCGATCAAGCACTATTGCGTGCCAAGGTTCAAAGCCGCAGCCGGTCGATCGCGACCAGGTTCGACCGGATCTGCGGGGTGCTGGACGCTCTTGGCTACCTGGAGGACGACCGGATGACCCCAGCCGGGGCGATGCTGGCGCGCATCTACAACGAACTCGACCTGGTGGTAGCCGAAGCCATCAGGGACGCTGTCTTTGACGACTTGACTGTGCCGCAGCTGGCGGCGGTGCTCTCGACGCTGGTCTATGAGGCAAGGCCGACAGCCGTCGGACAGCTGCACCGGATGCCGGACCGGGACTCGGAGGTGGCGCAGAGCCGGGTGCGGGCGATCTGGCGCCGGCTGGGCGAGGTGGAGCGCGACAACAGGGTGGATCGGTCTCCGCCACCCGACATCGGGTTCGCGGCGGCCGCTTTCGACTGGGCATCCGGGTTGCCGCTTGCGATGGTGCTTCAGGGCACCCAACTGTCTGCCGGTGATTTTGTTCGCTGGGTGCGTCAGGTCGTTGATTTGGCCGGACAGATCGCCCAAGCCCCCGGTGTGGGTGCGCTGGCCCGCACCTGCCGGCAGCTGGTGGCGGCCATGCGCCGCGACATCGTCGCCTTCGATCCCGATCGGGAGTGAGGGTTGGGGCCGTCCGCAAATCGCTATCCTGCCTGTCCTGCAGATCCCGTTGGCGGTACCGATCTTCATCTTGATTTCTTCACCTCCTTCATCCCCTTCGTCGGGGCGTGGATCGCCGGGGCGTTCGCCGTGCTGATCGCCTTCGGCTCTGGCGGTGTCCCCGCGGCAGTGATCATCGCGGTCACCATCCTGGTCTCCAACGGTGGTATCCAGAGCGCGGTCGGTTCTTGGGCGCTGGGTACCTCTCTCAAGATGCATCCCATTTCGGTATTGCTGGCCACCATCGTCGGTGGCACCGTTGCCGGGATCATCGGAATGGTTTTGGGCGCTCCACTGCTAGCTGCGGTCATCCGTTCGGTGGAGGTTCTCACTCACCATCGGGTGGCCGGCGGGCTCGACCCGGACAAGCGTGCAAACCTGCTGGCCCCGACGTCGTCAGCCTGAGTGGACGATCGGCTTCGCCGTCCTTGCGCCTGAGCTGCCGACTATCCCCGGAGCCCAACCCGGTACGCTGATCTGGTGACAGTCGCCTTTCGTGTGATCCCGTGCCTTGATGTCACCGACGGACGCGTCGTCAAGGGCGTCAACTTTACCAATCTCCGCGACGCCGGTGACCCGGTCGAACTCGCCGCACGCTACAACGAACAGGGTGCAGACGAGATCACCTTCCTCGATATCTCCGCCTCGGCGCGTGGCCGGCAGACCACCCGTGATGTAGTCACCCGTTGCGCCGAGACGGTCTTCATCCCGCTCACCGTCGGCGGGGGAATACGAACGGTCCAGGATGTGGACGCGCTGCTGCGTTGTGGTGCCGACAAGGTCGGCATCAATACCGCCGCGATCACGCGTCCCGAGGTGCTGAGCGAGATCAGTAGCCGCTTCGGTGACCAGGTGTTGGTGCTCAGCGTGGACGCCCGGCGTGAGCCTGGCATGCCGTCCGGATACGGGGTCACCACCCATGGCGGTGCCCGGTCAGCGGGGCTGGACGCGATCGAGTGGGCCCGCGAGGCGGTCGACCGGGGTGTCGGCGAGGTGTTGTTGAACTCGATGGACGCTGACGGCACCACCGATGGCTTCGACCTGGAAATGCTGGCGGCAGTCCGCGCCGCTATCGACATCCCGCTGATCGCCTCCGGGGGTGCTGGCACCGCTGCGCATTTCGTGGATGCGGCACGCGTCGGTGCCGACGCGGTGCTGGCCGCCAGCGTCTTCCACTTCGGCACGCTGACCGTGGGGGAAGTCAAGCGCGCGCTGGCGGATGCCGGGTTCGTGGTCCGGCTGGACTGAGCGTCCGGATGCCGAGACTCGCTTGGTTGTAACGTCGTCACCTGCCATGATTAGCTCGTGTTCAGCCGACAGGAGCTCGTAATCCGCTAGCGCTTCGTCCCATTCGACGGAGCGCTCCCTCGTCTGCCATGGTGGCAGCGGGGGTTTTTTGTTGCAGCGACCTGTCATTCAACCCACACAGAAAGGATCCGCCCGATGGCCAACAAGTCAACCGACTTGCCCATCCTCACCGGTGCCCAGGCGCTTGTCGCGTCCTTGGAGCGGTGCGGTGTAGAAGTCGCCTTCGGCATCCCCGGCGGAGCCATTCTGCCGGCTTACGACCCGCTGTACGACTCGTCCATCCGGCACATCCTGGTGCGTCACGAGCAGGGCGCCGGGCATGCGGCGGAGGGCTACGCGATGGCGACCGGACGCGTCGGCGTCTGCATCGCCACCTCGGGTCCGGGTGCCACTAACCTGGTCACCCCGATCGCCGATGCCTATCTCGACTCGGTGCCGATCGTCGCGATCACCGGTCAGGTGAACTCCACCAACATCGGCACCGATGCCTTCCAGGAGGCCGATATCCGCGGCATCACCATGCCGATCACCAAGCACAACTTCCTGGTCAAGCGCACCGAGGACATCCCCGAGTCGATCAAGGCCGCGTTCCATATCGCGTCCACCGGTCGTCCCGGACCGGTCTTGGTCGACGTGGCCAAGGACGCGCTCACCGGCAGCGCTCCATTTGACTTCGAGGACGAATTGGTGTTGCCCGGTTACAAGCCGACTTCCCAGCCGCACGGCCGCCAGATCAAGGAGTCCGCCCGGGTCATCTGCCGGGCAAAGCGCCCGGTGCTCTACATCGGCGGCGGTGTTATCAAGGCCCGCGCCTGGCAGGAGCTTGCCGATCTCGTCGAACTCACCGGGATCCCTGTGGTCACGACCTTGATGGCTCGCGGTGCATTGCCAGACACCCACCCGTTGAACATGGGCATGCCCGGCATGCACGGTGCCGTCTCGGCCGTCGGTGCGCTGCAGAAGTCCGACCTACTCATCGCGGTGGGTACCCGATTCGACGACCGCGTCACCGGCCGACTTGATTCGTTCGCGCCGGAAGCCAAGGTCATCCATGCCGATATTGATCCGGCTGAGATCGGCAAGAACCGAGTCGTCGATGTCCCCGTGGTGGGAGATGCCAAGGCTTTTCTCGGTGGCCTGGTCGAGTCCTTACGGCACGAGCAGGTGCCCGAATACACCGAGTGGACGCAGTACCTGGGTGGTTTGAAGGAGCGCTATCCGCTTGGTTGGTCCGAGCCACACGACGACAGGCTCAGCCCGCAGCATGTCATCCAGCGCATCGGTCAGATCGCCGGCCCCGACGCGATCTACGTCACCGGGGTCGGTCAGCACCAGATGTGGGCGGCGCATTTCCTGCCGTTCGCCCGGCCAGCCAAGTGGCTCACCTCGGGCGGCGCCGGCACCATGGGGTACTGCGTCCCGGCCGCGATGGGCGCCAAAGTCGGCGCGCCCGATCAGGTCGTCTGGGGCATCGATGGCGACGGCTGTTTCCAGATGACCAACCAGGAGCTGACCACCTGCGTGTTGAACAACATCCCGATCAAGATCGCGGTCATCAACAACGGTGCCCTCGGCATGGTCCGCCAGTGGCAGACCCTGTTCTACGACGAGCGGTACTCCAGCACCGACTTGGACACCCACCTAGTGCCCAATTTCCCGAAGCTCGCCGAGGCGATGGGCTGCGTCGGGCTGCGGGCCACCAGGCCCGAAGAGATCGACGAGGTCATCAACCAAGCCATGGCGATCAACGACCGCCCGGTCGTGGTCGAGTTCGTGTGCCACAAGGACGCCATGGTCTGGCCGATGGTGGCTGCCGGTACCAGCAATGACGACATCAAGATAGCCCGCGACATGGCTCCGGAATGGGAGGATGAGATCCTGTGAGCACGCAGAGCACGCACACGCTGAGCGTCCTGGTTGACAACAAGCCCGGCGTCCTAGCCCGCATCTCGAGCCTGTTCAGCCGCCGTGGCTTCAACATCGAGTCGTTGGCGGTCGGGCCAACCGAGCGCCCCGAGGTCTCGCGCATCACCTTGGTCACCACGGTTGACCGGGTCGACGTCTTGGAGCAGTTGGTGAAGCAGCTGAACAAGCTCGTCGAGGTTTACAAGATCATCGAGTTGGCACCCAACTCGGTGCAGCGTGAACTCATCCTGATCAAAGTGCGCTGCAACGATACCAATCGAAGCGCGGTCATCGACGTCGTCGGCCTGTTCCGAGGCAAGGCCGTCGACGTCGGCACCGAGTCGGTGACTGTGGAAGCGACCGGCAGCAGCGACAAACTGGCCGCTCTGGTTACCATGCTGGAGCCCTATGGGATCATCGAACTGGTCAAGTCCGGGCAGGTGGCCTTGGGCCGCGGCCACAAGTCGATCACCGAGAAGAATCGCCCTGCCCTGCGGGCAACCAACTGAACGTCAGATCAAGAAGGAGTACTTACCCCATGGCAGAGATGTTCTATGACGACGACGCAAACCTGGCAGTCATCCAGGACCGCAGTGTCGCCATCATCGGTTACGGTTCACAGGGGCACGCTCATGCGCTGAACCTGCGTGATTCGGGAGTCGATGTGCGAGTGGGCCTAGCCGAAGGCAGCAAGTCGCGCGCCAAGGCCGAGGCGGAGGGCTTGCGGGTGCTCACACCGGCGCAGGCCACCGCAGAGTCCGACGTGATCATGATTCTGGTGCCCGACCAAGTGCAGCGGCATGTCTATGCGAACGAGATCGCCCCCAACCTCAAGGCGGGCGACGCCATCTTCTTCGCGCATGGCTTCAACATCCGCTACGGCTACATCACCGCACCCGAGGGTGTGGATGTCTGCATGGTCGCCCCGAAGGGCCCCGGCCATATCGTGCGTCGTGAGTATGCCGACGGTCGCGGCGTCCCGGTGCTGGTTTGCGTCGAGCAGGACGCCAGCGGCGAGGCCTGGGAACTGGCCAAGAGCTACGCGAAGGCGATCGGCGGCCTGCGGGCGGGCGGTATCAAGACCACCTTCACCGAAGAAACCGAGACTGACCTGTTCGGTGAGCAGGTCGTCCTGTGTGGCGGCATGTCTCACCTGGTGCAGGCTGGTTTCGAGACTCTGACCGAGGCCGGATACCAGCCCGAGATGGCCTACTTCGAGTGCCTGCACGAGCTCAAGATGATCGTCGACCTGATGATCGAAGGCGGCATCTCGAAGCAGCGTTGGAGTATCTCGGACACCGCCGAGTACGGTGACTACGTCTCCGGTCCGCGGATCATCGACGACCACGTGAAGCAGAACATGAAGACAGTCTTGTCTGACATTCAGACCGGCAAGTTCGCCGAGCGCTTCATCGCCGACCAGGACGCGGGCGCACCGGAGTTCAAGAAGCTGCGCGAGTCCGAGGCTGGCCACCCAATCGAGGCCACCGGCAAGGAGTTGCGCAAGATGTTCAGCTGGCTGAAGTCGAGTGATGACGACTACGTGGAGGGCAGCGCAGCGCGCTAACCACGGCGTAGCTTGCCTCACGACGGCCCGGGGACGCGGAGTCCTCGGGCCGTCGCCATAGTATGGATCAAACCGGCGGCGAAAGGAGGCACCGGTGACCGTGTTCTTCGTGATCGGCGGTATTGGCATCGTGCTCTTGCTGCTGGCATTGGTGGTCGGCGATGTTTTAGAGGGGGCACTTGGGTTCGACGGCATCGACTCGCTGAATGCACTTGACTCCGACATCTTCTCCACTGCTGGTATCGCCGGCCTGGTGGGTGGCTTCGGCTTCGGCGGCGCCCTCGGGTTGGGCCTCACCAACTCCATGTGGGTGGCGATCGTGGCCGGACTGGTGGTTGGGGCACTGCTCGGCTGGATGGCTGGCAAACTGACCGGCCTGCTGCGCCGACAGGGCTCGGGCATGGCGCCACGCACCCGTTCGCTGATCGGCGTGGAGGCGTTGGTGATCACGGCCATCCCCGACGACGGCTATGGGCAGGTCCGGCTACGGCAGGACGGCCATACCCACACGCTCAACGCCAAGGCCCCGGTGGCGCTTGACGCTGGCGCCAGGGTTTGGATCTCAGGTGTGCTCTCGGCGACCTCGGTCGAGGTGATGCCGGTGGACGTGTTGGGAGGCGGGCGAGCGGGCGCGATGCTCGATCCATGACCCCCGCTAGACTGACGAGGTACCCGAGCATTGGAGCGCACTGATGTACCCCGTCGTAATAGCCATCATCGGCTTGGTGGTCCTGATTGTGTTGATCGGCTTGCTGATCGCCAGCCGCTACAAGGTCGCCGGTCCCAACGAGGCTTTCATCGTCACCGGCCGGAAGGGCAAAGAGGTCCGGAATCCGGAGACCGGCGAAGTCTCCAGTGACCTGTCCGGCCAGAAGGTGGTCATGGGAGGCGGCGTTTTCGTCATTCCGTTCATCCAGCGGCTGTTTATCATGGACCTGTCGAGCCGCCGGATTTCCGTGCAGATTCGTGGCGCGGTCTCCGGTCAGGGCATCAAGCTGAACCTGGAGGGTGTCGCCTTGGTGAAGGTGGGTGGCAACGAGGACTCGATCCGGGCCGCCGCGCAGCGTTTCCTCGTCCAGCAGGAGGAGGTCGAGACCTTCACCCAAGAAACCCTCGCCGGCTCATTGCGTTCCATCGTCGGTTCGTTGAGCGTTGAGCAAATCATCCGTGACCGGGCTGCTTTCGCACAGCGTGTCGCAGACGAATCGGAGGCCTCGCTCACCGGGCAGGGGCTGGTGCTCGACACCTTCCAGATTCAAGACATCACCGACGACGGCACTTACCTCAACGACTTGGGGCGTCCCGAGGCGGCCCGCATCCAGCAGACAGCCGCGGTGGCTGAGGCGGTGGCGCGGCAAGAGGCTGAGAACGCGCGCATCAATGCCCAGCAGTTGATCGCGATCCGTGAGCGCGAACTCATGCTGAAACAGGCTGAGATCAAGGCCGAGACCGACGCCGCTAACGCCCAGGCCGCGGCGGCCGGACCGCTGGCGCAGGCCGACCGCGATCAGGCCATTCTCGCCGAGCAGGAGAAGGTCGCGATCCGGCAGGCGGCGCTGAAGGACCGCCAACTCGACACCGAGGTTCGCAAGCCAGCTGACGCGGCCCGTTACCGAGTGGAGACCGAGGCTGAGGGCCGCAAGAACGCCGCCATCTTCCAGGCCAACGCCGAGAAGGTCGCCGCAATCGCCCGCGCCGAAGCCGAGGCCGAGAAAGCCCGCTTGGTAGGTGTCGGCGAGAAATCGCGCCGCACCGCGCTCGCCGAGGCGGAGGCGATCGAAGGCGCCAAGCGTGGTGAGGCGGAGAAGTCCCGCCGTATCGCCGAGGCCGACGCGGTCCGTGCAGAGGGCGAGGCTAAGGCTGCAGCCATTCTGGCCACCGGGCAGGCTGAGGCTGAGGCGATGAACCGCAAGGCGGACGCCTACTCTCGCTACAACGAGGCCGCCGTCATCGAGATGCTGGTCTCCGCACTGCCGAGCATCGCCGAGCAGGTCGCCGCCCCGTTGGGGTCGATCGAGAAGCTGACGGTGATCTCCACCGACGGAGCCGGGCAGGTGGCCAAACAGGTCACCAACGGCGTCGTGCAGACGGTGCAAATGCTGAGGGACACCACGGGCATCGACCTGACAAAGCTGGCCGACAAGTATGTCTCCGACAATCACGACCACCTGGCCGGGCCGTCGTCCGGTCAGCAGCCGTCCTCGGTCGACACAGACCAATCTTGATCAGCGGTTCACCGACCTCCGGGCCGCCACCGCCGGGGGGTCGGGGGTCGGGCTCAGGCTTCGCCGCCGTAAGTTTGGTAAAGCCAGAAGACCAGGGCCAACAGCAGCAAGCCAGCGATCACCGCGAAAGTGATCTTGACAGCGCTCCACGGTCGGCGTCCCTGCACCTCACCGGTGACCCCATTGATCACGACCTGGAACGGCTGCTGCTTGTAGGTGACTGCCAGCATCCAGACCGGCAGCGCTAACTGGCAGAACCGCACCATCAGCCAATTCACGTTGCGACTGTGGATCTGCTGCACATTGCCACCGATATCGGCCCTGATGGTTGCGTCGATGACCGACTCCATCCGCGGCTCGACCCGGCCTTTGAAAACCTTCGTGGCGTCCTGGTCATAGGTGCGGCTGAGATGTCCGGCAACGAACTGCGGCGAGTATCGGTGTGACCAATCCATCGGCCAAGGTTCCAGGTCGGTGATCTTCTGGTCGTCCAGGCCGTCGCTGGCGTGCCCGGTGACATCTTCGAACTGGTTGTTCACCACGCCTGCGGCGGGATACCAGTCAGTCCTCGTGCGGGTCTGCATGCGGCCCTCGGAATCCCGGTAGGTCTCTATCCGGTAGACTCCGCGCATGCCGGTGTAATGGGTGGTGGTGGCCGCGTCGTAGCTGAAGTACGGCAGATAGATGCTGGTAAAGCTGCCCAACTCGCGGTACTTCTTGAACGCGTTCGGTGCAAATCGACGAGTGTTGATCCACTGCTCGATCTGCTTGCGGGCGTCACGTTCACCGATACGCAATGGCAGCACGCCGTCGATCGGTAGCCGGGTCGGGGCGTCCTGCACGTCATTGCGCTGGATCGGTGTGTTACAGAACGGGCAACGCACCGCGGTCAAGGTGCCCGAGAACATGGTGTGACCACCGCAACTCTGGCAGACAACCTCTTTATCGCCTGAGACCCGAGTCTGCGCGTTCGCCTGCAGCCGGGCGAGTTCGGCCATCGTGGACGCCAAGTCGCGCTTGGCTATCACGGCCGGACTAGCGACATCGCTGGTCACAGGCACCACGGTGCCGCAGCTCGCGCACTTCAGAGCAGCTGGCACCGGGTCGTAGGCCAACGTGCCACCGCAGTTGGGGCAGGGGTAGGTGCGGGTCTGCTCTGTGACGTGCAGCAGCGCCGGGTCTTGACGCGACCCCGGGTCAGGCACCGGACCCGGGGCACTCGTCGGAGGTTGTTGCGGCATGGGCGACTAGTCGGCGACGGGCTGGCCAGGGATCGGCGGCGGGGACACGAACAGCAGCCGCAACGCCGGCACCTGGTTTGCGGGCATCCAGCCAGCCATCCCTGCGCTCCAGACCAGGGTATGGGTGGTGAGTTGGCCGTTCTCGACCATGACACGCAGCTGACCAAGGTTGTACGGGCCAGCCGCCGAGCCCTGGATCTCCACGTGGAAGGTCTGGTTATCCTGCAGCAGCGGGGGCGGGGTCTGCTGAACACGCTGAGCCTGCTGGCTCTGCTGGTTCATCATCTGCTGGGCCATCGCCATGCCCATCCCAGCGCCCATCATCTCGCCCATGCCGCTACCGCCTGGGTTGCCGGCAGCCGTTGTCATCGCATCAGATTGCTTGGCTCGCTGGTACTTGTCCATGTCGCTGAGCTGATTCATCCATCCGGCCTCCTCGACACCCTTCGCGACACCGCGGGTCATCGCCTGGGTGATTTCGTCGGGCAGCGACACGTTCATGGTGATCGACTGGATGGCTAGGCCGAATTCGTCGTCCACCCGTGGCCGCACCATCTCGGTGAGCTTGCCCGACAGTTCGGTCTGGCGTCCCTGTAGATCGATGGCACCCAAGCCGGTTTGCATGATCATGTCACTGAAGGCCTGGCTGATCTCGCGCCGCAGCAGTTCGGTGACCTCTTCGACATCGACGCTAGAGTCGGTGCCGATGATTTGGCGCAGGAAGATGACCGGGTCTTGCACGCGCAGCACACACAGGCCGTTGGCACGCACCTGCACCATCCCGAAGTCTGGGTCGCGGATGGTGATCGGGTTGGGAGTGCCCCAGCGCAGGTCGGTGACCGGCCGGGTGTTGACGAAGTAGACCTCCGAGCGGAACGGGCTGTTAAAGCCGTACTTCCAGCCCTGGATCGTCGACATGATCGGCAGGTTCTGGGTATTGAGAGTGTAGGTGCCGGGGCCGAAGGTGTCGGCGAGTTGACCCTGGTAGACGAAGATCGCGAGTTGACCCTCGCGGACGATCAACTGGGCCCCCTGCTTGATTTCATTCTGGTAGCGGGGGAAACGCCACGCCAGCAGCGTGCGCGAGTCTTCGAGCCATTCGATGATGTCGACGAATTCGCCACGAAGTTTGTCCATCAGGCCCATGGTGGGTGCACCTTTCGTCTGTGACTGTGTCACCAATGAGCTTAGCCCGTACCAGGGTTTCGAGGTCAGGGCAGTGCTTCAGGGGCGCTAGGTTGATGCCCGTGAGTACAGGCCGGTGGGGGATTGTGGTGCTGGCGCTGGCGCTGCTGGTCGGTTGCGGAGGCCAGGTACCAGAACCTTCGCCATCCTTGTTATCGCCCGAACCATCCCCGAGCTCAATCAAGCTGGCGACCGAGCCCGAGGCGCTGCCCGCGACACTGCCGATCCCCTCGCCGGTGCAGACGCTGCCCAACGGCATGCTCCGATCTGGGGTGGCGTCCAGCGGCGAGTACTTGACGAACACCGTGTCGGCGGCCACGGTCTCTGGGCCGAACGATGTGCGACGCTTCGTCGTCCAGGTCGAAACCAGCCTGCCGGAGTCGGTGGATGGGGTGGCACTGCGGGTGCACGAGATCCTGAACTCTCCGCGTGGTTGGGGCGGGACGCATGGTATTGCCTTCGAATTGGTGAGCGACGCCGAGCACGCCGACTTGGTGATCCACCTGGCTTCCCCGCAGACAGTTGACCTGGCATGCGCGACGCTGAACACCGCGGGATTGTGGAGTTGCCGGCTGGGATCGAACATCTATCTGAACGTCGATCGCTGGTTCTACGCCACACCGACTTGGGCCGACCAGCCGATCGACGACTACCGCAGCTACCTGATCAACCATGAGGTCGGCCACTACATCGGGTTCGGCCACGTCGGCTGCCCGGCCGTCGGCGAACCCTCACCGGTGATGCAGCAGCAGAGCATCGACCTCAATGGCTGCCTGCCGAACGCCTGGCCCGACGTCACCGGCGAGCGGGACGGCTGACCAGGCGGATCTCAGGATTGGACGCGGGCGGCGATCGCGTCCCCGATCTCGGTGGTGGATCGTCGGGCGGTGCCGCGTTCAGCCATGTCGGCGGTGACTGCGGCCTCGATCCGAGCGGCATCCCGGGGGCGTCCTAGGTGGTCGAGCAGCAGGGCAAGGGACGAGATCGCAGCAGTGGGATCGGCGATGCCCTGCCCGGCAATGTCGGGCGCCGAACCGTGCACGGGCTCGAACATGGACGGGAACTTGCGCGAGGTGTTGATGTTCGCGCTCGGGGCCAGCCCGATCCCGCCGGTGATGGCGGCTGCCTCATCGGTGATGATGTCTCCGAAGAGGTTGTCGGTGACGATGACGTCGAAGCGAGCCGGGTTCGTGACGAGGTGGATGGTGGCCGCGTCGATGTGCAGGTAGTCGGTTTCGATCTCGGGGAACTCTTCCCCGACTTCGTTGAAGACCCGGCTCCACAGGCCGCCGGCGTGTACGAGCACGTTGTGCTTGTGCAGCAACGTCAGGTGACCGCGGCGACGTTGTGCCAACTGGAACGCGTAGCGGACCACACGCTCGACGCCCATCGCGGTGTTGACACTCACCTCGGTGGCCACTTCGTCGGCGGTGCCCTTGCGCAACGTGCCGCCGTTGCCGGCGTAGAGCCCTTCGGTGCCTTCCCGCACCACCACGAAGTCGACGTCGGCGCCTTTGGTCACCCAGTCGGCCAGCGGGCTGCGCACCCCGGGATAGGATCGGGACGGCCGCAGGTTGACGTCCTGGTCGAAGGCGAACCGCAACTTGAGCAACAGGCCGCGCTCGAGCAGGCCGCTGGGGACGGTGGTGCTTCCCGGGGCTGCGCCCACCGCGCCGAGCACGATCGCGTCCGCGGTGGACAACTCGGCCAGCGTCTCGTCGCTCAGCACCTCGCCGGTGGCCAGCCAGTGGTCGGCGCCGAGCCGATAGTTGCGGAAGTCGAACGCGTCTTCGCCGACAGCGGCAGTCAGCACCTTGATGGCTTCGGCGACGACTTCCGGGCCGATTCCGTCCCCTGGGATCACCGCGATTGTTGGTCGAACAGAGACAGCTGTCATGGGCGAAACCATATCGGGACGCGCCCGCTGCCCCGGGCCGATCTCACCCAAGCTGGTCGGCGTCCGGCGACCACGCC
>JAAYVP010000306.1 GCA_012517115.1 Brooklawnia sp.
CGACTTCGCGCTAGACTCTCTGCATGACCGAGATCCGGGTGCTGATCACTGATGACGACCCTTTAGTGCGAGTTGCACTTTCGCAGTTCGTCTCGCGAGACCCCCAGATCACAGTCGTCGCCGAAGCCAAAGACGGGCGCGCAGCGATCGAGGCAGTCGAACATCTGATGCCTGATGTGGTGATGATGGATGTCCAGATGCCAGTGCTGAGTGGCATTGAGGCGACTAAGACGATCACCTCGCGTTGGCCGCAGGTGCGCGTGCTGGCGGTCACGACTCTGGACAATCGCGAGAACATCATCCCCATGCTGAGCGCAGGAGCCACCGGCTACATGCTGAAAGACTCAAGCGCTGACGAGATCCTGCACGCTGTGCGGCAGGCCCATGAGGGTGAGAGTTCGCTCTCGCCGCGGGTGGCGGCGATGCTGGTGCAACATGTACGGAGCGTCCCTCCCGTACAAGCAAGAGGACAGCTGGCCTCACTGACCGAACGCGAGTCACAGGTCCTCCGGCAACTGTCCCTCGGCATGTCGAATCTAGAGATGGCTGCCGCACTGCACGTCTCAGAGGGCACAATCAAGGCCCATCTTGGGAGCATCATGCAGAAGTGGGGCGCTCGCGACCGTGTTCAGGTGCTCGTCACCGCAGCACGAGCAGGCCTCATCGACTTCTCCTGATGACTCGCTGGGCGGCCAGGCTCATCCAGCCGACCGGCCACTTCGACCTCCCGGGACGCAGTCATCTGACCGCGGAGGCGGTCGACGCTCAGCGGTGCCCACGATGTCGAAGAAACTCATGTCTGAATCCCTGCACCGCCGGCCGGGAATCAGCACAATCGCCAGCCGCAGGCGCTGGCGTCCATCGGGAGGCCTGCTCACCGGCGCACCAAACCCTCTAACCTATGAAGCACGTGGCAGTTTCATCGGGCTTGGCGACCTCTGAACGGTTAGCAACACGACGATGAAGCACCAGTGCCTTCGGCCACTGCCCAGAATCAGGCTGAGCAGAGCTACGGGACCCACCTTGGCGGGTAAGGGTCCCGTAGCTTCGGCCTGCGTTTCCTGCTCTGGCAGGCCGTCTTAGCTTAGTAAGCGCCGTCCGAACCAATTACGGCTTTGGCCGTCTTGAGCAGGATCATGATGTCCTGGACGAACGACCAGTTGTCAACGTAATAGAGGTCGAGCCGCACGGTGTCCTCCCACGACAGGCTCGATCGGCCGGATACCTGCCAAAGTCCGGTCAAGCCGGGACGCACCCGTAAACGACGGCGGGTGTCTGAGTCGTAGAGGGCGACTTCCTTGGGGAGAGCGGGCCGAGGGCCGACCAGACTCATATCGCCGACCATCGTGTTCCAAAGCTGTGGAAGCTCATCGATGGAGTAGCGCCGGATGAACTTGCCGACCCTCGTGATTCGGGGGTCATCCTTCATCTTGAACAGGACGCCTGCGCCCTCGTTTTGGCTCTGCAACGCCGCGAGACGCGCCTCGGCGTCCACGCACATGCTGCGCAGCTTCAGGCAATCGAACTCCTCGCCGTGGAGCCCGACGCGGCGTTGGCGGAAGAAGACTGGGCCACGGTCTTCGAGTTTGATGGCGATCATCGCCACTAGCAGAACCGGGAAGGCGAGGATCAGCGCAACGGCCGAACCGATGATGTCGGCCGTGCGCTTGAGCCAACGCAACGACTTCGCAGCGGTCGGCCGACCGACATCCACCAGCGGCAGCCCGGCGAGCGGTCGGAACTCGAGCCGTTCGGCACTGACGTCTGCGAGTGTGGGGGCCAGCGCCACTTGCACATCGGACTCCTCTAGCTGCCAAGCGAAGCGTCGAAACTCGGTCGCCGAATCGAACGATCCCTCTGCAAAGACAACAGAGGCGACGCCGGTTGAATCAAGGAGTTCGGGCAATTCCGACAGGCTACCCAGCACGGGCACACCAAGGCGGGTGGCCGAAACCCGGTCGTCTGTCACAGCACCGCGAATGCTGTACCCGATCCACTTCTCGCGCTGCAAGACTCTGGCGACCTCGTCGATGTGACTACCGGACCCGGCGATGAGAATCGGGGTTAGGAAGACCCCATGCAAATGGAGGCGCTTCATGATCTTCCGGCGCACGAAGCGTGCGATGCAGAGCCCGGCGATGCCGAACAGCAACCAACTCACGAACGGGACCCTCGGATACTCCAGACTCACCAGGTAGAACAAGACACCCATTGATCCGCCTGCGAGCAGCGACGCGTTGATGGCGCGCTTGTACTCGATTGAGCCTGCGCGCGCG
>JAAYVP010000307.1 GCA_012517115.1 Brooklawnia sp.
CCGCTGGTGGGTGCACTGCCCCACTCTGTCGCCAACGTGAGGGACCACGGGGGCGAGATCTATCTTCGTGGTGTCAACAAGGCTATTGGGATGGAGTTGGTTTCCGCCCATCTGGGGATACGGCGCCGCGACATCATCGGTGTCGGCGACGGTTACAACGACCTCGAGATGCTCAGTCATGCAGGTACTGCTGTCGTTGTCGAAGGCGCGCCAGCGGATGTCCTGGCTCTTGCTGACCTGGTCGTCGCACCCCCGGAGCGGGCTGGGCTTGTCCAGGGCTTCCAGGAGCTTGGTCTGACCATCGGAGGATCGCCGCGGCAAGCTTGAAGCCAGTATTCCAGCCGTAACTTCGGACGCTCAGCCAGTTGCAACCGGTGCCCACCTGCGTAGGCGTGGCGTCGTCAAGCGCCAGCGGGAGGGACCCCGCCGGGTTTGCAGGCTGGCTAGCGGTTGTAGGCCGGCATCGCGCCCTTGAGGGGATCGGTCTGGGCGGTGACTGCGGCCAGCAGGTCGTCCGGCAGGGGACCTTTGGCGATGGACGCAATATTCGAGGTCACGTGCTCGACCCGGTCGCCACCCAGCAGCAGAGATCCGACACCAGGCTGGGAGATCATCCACCGCAGACCCAACTCCGGCAACGCGATCCCGGCGGAGTCGGCCAGTTCGGCGATGCGGGTGATCGCGGCGAGCACCTCTGGAGTCCAGTAGCGCTTCTTGTACATCTCTGCCAGCACCGACCCAGAGAAGCGGCTGGGTGCCCCATCTGCGGGGGGCGCGACCAGCAGACCGCCGGCCAGCGGGTTGTAGCACATGGTGGTGATCTGGTGGACCTGGGCGAACTCCATCCACTCGTCCTCAAGCCGACGCGCGACCAGGTTGTAGACGTTCTGACCAATGATCGGGCGCGGCGCACCATACTCGGCGGCGAGGCGCTCAAGGTCGGCAACCTGCCAGGCCGCGAAGTTCGACACCCCAAGCGCCTTGAACTTGCCCTGTTGGTATAAGTCGGCCACGGTCTGCATGGTCTCTGATGGGGGCGTCTGCCGGTCGGGCTGGTGCAGGTAGTAGATGTCGACGTAGTCGACTCCCAGACGCTTGAGCGATCCCTCCAGACAGTTGCGGATGGACGCCGACGCTAGCGGGGGCTGTCCTTGATCGTCGGGGTGGGGCATGCCGACCTTGGTGGCGAGCACGATCTCGTCACGATGCCTGGCGACCAGTGGTGCGATCAGTGCCTCGGTCGTTCCCTTGGCGTAGCCGTTGGCGCAGTCGACCCCGGTGATCCCAGCCGCCAAGGCGGCTTCGAAGATCGCCTCGGCGGTAGCGGCGTCTGCCGTATCGCCGAAGGACATGGTGCCGAGCACCAAGCGGGACATTGGGACGGCGACGTCATCGATGACGATTGGTTGGGACTCCATCACTACCTCCTGTGGTCTGTGTGACCAGTTTTAACATGAATGCGTGATTCACGCAACGACTGGCGCGAAACACGCATTGCTTGATATGATCCTGCACATGATCAAGACCAGGTGCCCAAGATGCCTAGCGTGACGACCGTAGTCGTCGTGGCCGACGATCTTTCGGGTGCCTGCGAGACGGCCGCCGCGTTGGGCGGCATGCCCGTCCTGCTGGGGGGCTTCGCCGGAGAACGGCCACCCAGCTACGCAGTCGATCTGAGCACCCGCGAAGCCGCCGCCCCCGATCACGGCTTCGCGCTACGACGTGAGTTGGACCTCTTAGCCCCTGGTGCGACCTTGTTCGTCAAGACCGATTCGCTCCTACGCGGTCACTTGAAACAAACCTTAGGAGAGTTGGTGCGTCTGGGACGCCCAGTCCTGTTCTCGCCTGCGTTGCCAGAACTGCGGCGCCACGTGCGTGCCGGGACCATCGAGGTGGACGGCGTCCCTTTGCACTTGACCGATCTATGGGCTCGCGAGCCCAGGTCAGCCCCCACCTCAATCAGCGAACTGCTGGGCGAGGTTCCGCACCAGGTGCTCGGACGCGAACCGGAGCCCGGCGACCTGATACCGGGACAGGTGACCGTGTGCGACATCGAATCTCCTGCGCAGGCCGGCCGGATCGTCGACATCGCCCTGACGAGTGGGGCCATCCTGGTGGGCGCCTCCGCGCTGGCCCGCACGCTGACCGTCCCAAGCCGGGCGTCCAACGGTCCGCAGGCGTCCCTCAGGGGCGAGCCCGGCGTCCTGGTCGTCGTCGGAAGCGCTGCGTCTGCCGCCAGCCGACAGCTCGAACTGTTCTGCGCAAGCAGAGGACTGGAACCGATCGTCATCCCCACCGCCGCGACCCCCCAGCCAGCCGAAATCAACCAGGACGAGCCGCTGCTCGCGATCGGCTTCGAAGCCAGCGCAGAACTGAACCCCGAACAAGGACCCCAACTGCTGGGCAGACTCGCCGCTCTGATCGTCCAACTCGATCGCCGCCGCCAGCGCGATCTGGTGCTGATCGGTGGGGAGACCGCGCGCGAGACGCTCAGACGCCTCGGCGTGCGACGTCTTGACGTCGTGCGGGAGGTTGAACCAGGCGCGGTTGTGAGCCTCGCTGGCGAGCGGCTGATCGCCACTCGTCCCGGTTCATTCGGGGCCGAGGACTCACTGGTGAAGATTGTTGATGAAATGAAGTCCATTAGGCAAGATCTTGTGAAAGGAACCACAAATGACTGACTCTCCTGCCCTGCCCGTTGTCGCAGTCACTATGGGAGATGGTGCTGGTGTCGGACCGGAGGTCACGGTGGTGGCCGTCACCGATCCCCAAATCCGCGCGATCTGCTTGCCGGTGGTCATCGGCGACGCCAAGCGGCTCGAACAGGCTGCGCAGATCATGCATGTCAGTGCTCCAGTAGTGCGCGTGGCCAGTGTGGACGAGGCCCGGAACGCCCAAGATGGTATTCGCGTCATCGACCTCGATCTGCTGCCGGAGGACCTGCCGTGGGGTCAACTCAGCGCTGTGGCCGGCGATGCCGCCTACCAGTACATCAAGGTGGCTGCCGAACTGGCGGTCAAGGGCGAGGTGGACGCCATCTGCACGGCTCCCCTCAACAAGGAGGCCCTCCACATGGGTGGCCACAATTTCCCCGGCCATACCGAGATGCTGGCACACCTGACCGGCACGCCCGAGGTCTCCATGATGCTGACCGCGCCCAAGCTACGCGTCATCCATGTCACCACCCACATCGGCCTAGTCGACGCGATCGCCAAGATCGAGCCGGGGCTGGTGGAGCGGGTGATCAGGCGCGGTAACGACGCACTGGTCCGGGCGGGCATCGACCACCCGCACATTGGTGTCTGCGCCATCAACCCGCACGCGGGGGAGGGCGGTCTGTTCGGCCACGGCGAAGAGGCAGAGAAGATCACCCCGGCGATCATGGCTGCAAAGGCTGACGGCCTGAACGTGGACGGCCCCCTGCCCGCCGACACTGCGTTCTACCTCGCTGGCCGTGGCGACTACGACCTCATCGTCGCCATGTACCACGACCAGGGCCATGGGCCGGTCAAGGTGCTCGGGATCGAGGCCGGCGTCAACATCACCGTCGGGCTGCCGGTTATCCGGACCTCCGTCGACCACGGAACTGCCTTCGACATCGCGGGCAAGGGCATCGTGAGCCCACTCAGCATGCTGGAGGCGATGCGACAAGCGGTCATGCTGGCCAGTCGGCACTGAAGAGGGCGTTCGGCCCGGCTAGAGTAAGGCCGGGCCGAAGGGAGCAATTGATGAAGGCCAAGCAACGTCGCGAAGAGATCCTGCGCTTAGCATCGTCGGGTGCAGAGATGGTCGTCGACGAGTTGGCAGACAGGTTCGGCGTCACCGCATCCACGATCCGCCGAGACCTGGCGCGACTCAGCCAAGACGGCGAACTGGCGCGCACTTACGGCGGTGCCATCGCCGTGCATGCTCGTGAGCAACCGCTGTCCGAGCGCAGCGCGGAAAACCACGCAGCCAAAGCTGCCATCGGCGCCTGGGCGGCAAGCCAAGTGCATCCGGGCGATGTTGTCCTGCTGGATGCGGGGACCACGACCGCCGAATTGGCTCGCGCGTTGCGCGGCCACGGGCCCCTGACTGTTGCTACCACTGGACTA
>JAAYVP010000308.1 GCA_012517115.1 Brooklawnia sp.
CCGGTCGCCCCGGCCCGGTCCGCCGCGATCGGCGAGACCTTCCGGCTCGCAGCCGTGGATCCCGACCGCATCAAGGTGACTGCAGCGGGACGTACCGCCACCGTCCAGACCATCGTGCTGAGCAAGGATGTCGCCTTCAAGCGCCCCGGCGAGCAGATCGAACTGGACATCGTGGGTGGGATCGTCCAACCAGACGCGTCGCAGGACACCATCATGGTCACGGTCGCCGAGCGCTACGGCCGCACCGATAACCTGCCGGTCGCCTTCGTCAAGGGGTTCGGGCTCACCAAGGGTGCGATCGCCACCTCGGCCTCCCCGGACGACAACAATGTCGTCTGCGCTGGTGTGGCGGCGGCTGACATGGCGCTGGCGATCAACGAGGTGGCCGCGATGGGTGGCGGGCAAGTTGCGGTCGCCGATGGGGAGGTGATCGCCCGCTTGCCGCTGCCGGTCGGCGGGATCGTCGCCGACCTGGAGGCTGAGGACATGGCTGCTGCCGAGCAGGCCATGGACGCCGCCGCCCGCGACCAACTGGGCTCCCAGTTGGCATCACCGTTCGGCCAATTGTTGTTCCTGTCGATCACGGCGATCCCCGATTGGGCGATGACCGACCTGGGCCTGATTGACTGTGTTTCGTTCAAAGTAGTCGATCCCGTCGTCAGCTCGAAGTGAGGTAGCCCAAATGCAAATCAGCGAGTTCATCCAGCAGTTGCCCAAGGTGGAACTGCACCTGCACATCGAGGGCACCCTCGAACCCGAGATGAAGTTCACGTTGGCCGAGCGCAACGGCATCGAGTTGCCCCACAAGAGCGCGGCCGAGGTGCGGGCGTCCTACGACTTCACAGACCTGAGCTCGTTCCTCACCGCATACTACGACGGGATGAGCGTCCTGCGCACCGCGGAGGACTTCTACGACCTGGCCTTGGCCTATCTGCGCAAGGCGGCGGGACAGAACGTGCGCTACGCCGGGATCTTCTTCGACCCGCAGGCACACACCAGCCGCGGCGTGACTTTCGACACCGTGATCAGCGGGTTACGGCGCGCGCAATTGCAGGCCGAACAGCAACTCGGCATCCGTTCGGCCCTGATCATGTGCTTCCTGCGCGACTTCCAGGCCGAATACGCAATGGCCACGCTGCTGGAGTCGCTGCCCTACAAGCAGTGGATCATCGGCGTGGGACTGGATTCGGACGAAACCGGCAACCCGCCGGCGAAGTTCGCCGCCGTCTACGCGCGGGCGAGGCAGGAGGGATACCTGCTGACAATGCACTGCGACGTCGACATCGAGAACTCCGCCGAGCACATTCGCCAGGCGGTCGAAGACATCGGCGTGGCCCGAATCGACCACGGCACGAATGTGATCGAGAACCCGGAGCTGGTCGAGGTACTCGTCGAGCGGGGCTTGGGCTTGACCTCCTGCCCGATCTCCAACACCTGGGTATCGGACGGCTCGAAGGTCGGGCTGGTGAAGGAACTCGTCGGCCGGGGTGTGAAGGTCTGCGTCAACTCTGACGATCCGGCCTACTTCGGCGGATACATCGCAGACAACTTCCAGTTGGTGGCCGACGAGGGACAGGTGGACAATTCCTTCCTCGCCCAGTTGAGCAGGAACGCGGTCGACATCTCGTGGGCTCCCCTGGCGCTGAAAGCGGAGCTGCGCGCCGAGATCGACGCACTGTTCAAGTAGTGCTCGCGTCTCAAAGAGGCACTGCTCGCGTCCAGGCAACACCGACAGGAACCGGCTAGGCGGCTTGGCAGTGCAGACTGGGCGTCATGACCGAAGTAGAGTTCCCCAGCATCCCGGCAGGCACTGCGGTCGATCATCGTGCCCTGTGCCACTTCGGTGCACGGCATGCCGTGGTCGTGCACGAGGCCCAAGAGCACCTCGCCGATCAACTCGGCGAGTGGTCGCACTACGACTTCGATCCGTTCACCCAGACCCTGTCGTTCGACGACCGCTCGTTCAAGGCGCAGTTGCTCGGGAGTCACTCCTATGAGTCCGACACCTGGCTGTGGGCGTGGGGCAACCAGGCCTACGCAACCCCCGAGTTGGAGAAGGTGACCGCGGCGGCACGCTGGCTGCGCGACGCCAGCCCGGATCGTGATCGTGCCTGGCAGTTGCGCACTCGACTATTCCCCGTGGGTGAGCAGCTGAGCGCGGGTGGTGTGCCTTGCTGGCCGCTGCAGTACGCCGCGTTCGCCTGGTTGCGTGCCCGAGCAACGTTCCAGGGCGACTACGGCACCGGCCGGTTCTTCCTGACCATCCACGACCAGACGCTCCCACCGGCCATACCGAACGCACTCAGCTTCCCGCGGCTGGTGACCGCCGCGGCGCAGACGTCCGGGGTGGGAGCGCGCACTTTGGTCCAGACCTACGCCAACTGGCACGGTTTGGCGCTGAGGGACACCGGCGACACCTTAGGGTTGCAGTTCCCCAGCGCGGGCGAGATAACCATCGGGCTTGACGAGTTCGGACGGGCGACCTCGTTCAGAAGCCAGCTGCGTCAAGGGTAGGTGCGGCCAGGCGCGGCGCAGGAACATGGTGGCTTGGGGCGCCGCACTCCAAGCTTCCGTCACATCCTCTGCCTAGTCTCCGCGCGCACCCTGGTCACTGCCCCACGGCTGCGAGGATTCGTTCGCGTCCGGCAAGGCCCATGGTCTCGACGTAGTCGGCGGTCAGATGGTTGTTATCGAGCCAGACCAGCACGTTGCCGATCACCGGTTCACACCACCCGTCCGGGCAGATCAAGTCGGTGAAGTCGAGGATGGTGTAGCCGTCCCGGTCCTGCCATTGCTCGGCCGGGTTCGTCTCGGCCAGCAGGTCGTCCAC
>JAAYVP010000309.1 GCA_012517115.1 Brooklawnia sp.
ATGGCAGCGGGTTCTTGCACTGAGGGCAGGTAGGGGTCCCGGTAGCCACTGCCGGCACCCGGTTGCGCGTCCCACAGTGGCGACAGGTGATGACAGAACTGCTCATGAGCGAAGCCTACGCTGCCGCGGTATCTCCAGACCGCGCTGTCGTGGGGCTGACCGTATGGGCGTCGAGTCCGGGCGGCTGATTCCCTGAACTGAGTGCAGCCACGACTCCAACGGGCGGCAACCGGTTGGCGAGCCGATCCCAGTACTCAACTCAGAGAATTGTTGAGCACCAAATCCACCGCCTGCGGGAAAGAGTCGGCGATCAGCGTCGGACGCGCATAGCCCGCCGGGTACTCGCGGCCGCGGCTCAGCCAAACCGAGTCGATGGCGGCCGCCGCCGCACCCGCGATATCGGACTCGGCAGCGTCCCCGATCATCCACGCACCCGCGAGCGTACCGCCCGCGACCCGGGCAGCTACCCGGAAAATCTGCGGATCGGGCTTGGTGAAGCCGCACCCTTCGCTGACCACCATGCCCGCGATGTGGTCAGCCAATCCGAGTCGAGCGACCTTGCCCTCCTGCTGACTCACCTTGCCGTTGGTCACGACGAATGGACGAAACCCTGCGGCGTGCGCCTTGTCTAGGGCTTCGGTGATGCCCGGTGTCGGGCGCAGGTGGGCCAGGGTGCCAGCCCGCATCACCTTGATGATCTCGGCCTGCTCATCGCGGCTCAAGCCAAGCACTTCGGCGAACGCGGCGGCCGCTTGAGTTTTGCTCGTGATGCCGTCGCCGTCGGCGATCACCATGGCGTCGATCATCTCATCGCTTGCCTCACCGAAGCGTTCGGTGAGATACTCGGCCGCCCAACGGCGGAACGAAGCGGCCCGGTCCGACAGGGTGTTGTCTAGGTCAACGAAGAGCAGCGGCATGACCGGAAGCCTAGTGGAGCCCCACTGCCTCGACCGGTTCAAGCGGTCGTCGGGCAACTGCCAGGAAGAGCGGGTAGTCGCGTCCGTCCTTGTGGTTGAGCCACGGCGTACTGAAGTCGGGATCGACCAGCCCCGCCCGCGCCAACCAATCACCCACCTCGGCGCGACCGAAACCGTGGTGCTCGGGCCGCACGCCGCGCCCATGACCGTGGAAACTACCGTCTTCGGCGTCCAGGTCGGCCAAGGCCAGCCAACCGCCGGGACGCAGCAGCCCTGCCAACCGGCCGACCACCCGCCCGGCGTCCGCGATGTGATGCAGGGCCAGCAGCGAGGCGACACCGTCGAAGTACTCGCCGACCGTGTCATCGGTCGACAGGTCGAGCCGAACTGCCCGAACACTGTCAGCCAACCCGGCGGCCTCGATTTTCGCTCGGCTCGCGGCCACCATGCCCGTCGAGCTGTCGGCGAGCACCAGATGATCGGCGTGCCCTAGCAGGGCCAGGCCCAGCGCACCGGTTCCGGCGCCATAGTCGAGCCAGGTCCCGCCCCGGACCGTGCGTTGCGCGATCGCGGATGCCACGGCGCCGGCTCGTTGCAGCTTGACCGGGTCGTCGTCCCACTGCTGCGCCAACCGGTCGAACGGGCTCTGGGTTGTCATGCGAATTCCTCCCGGCGTCCCCAGCCGACGACTCGCGCCGTCGGCACAAGGAATGATGGCACGCATTCCCCGGCTGGTCTACGCTGGCCGCACGGCATCCCGCCGGGCGTGATCGCGGCGCGAGGGGACGAAGCATGAGCACCGACGACGAACTGGTCGCTGCCATCCGCGACGCGTTGGCGACTGCGGCCAATCCGGAACGCGCCGCCCAGCAGCAGGCCTATCTGAAGTCGACGATGCCCTGCCACGGCGTCGGCAACCCGACAGTGCGAATGATCGTCCGGAACGCGTGCGAGCGGCGTCCTGAATTGACCCGGGACGAGTGGATCGCCGCGATCAGGTCGCTGTGGGTCACAGCGACCCACCGTGAAGAACGCCTAGCCGCAATCGAACTGGCGGACGCCAAGCGGCGCTGGGCCGGCGGCGACCTGATGGACCTGTACGAATCGATGGCGGTCACCGGGGCTTGGTGGGATCTGGTCGACCCGCTGGCCTCCCATCTGGTGGCCGAGGTATTGCGCCGCGAACCCGAGCAGGCGAGTCGTATCCGGGCCTGGGCCCAGGCGGACGACCTGTGGCTGCGCCGGGTCGCCATCTGCTGTCAACTCCGCTTCGGCACCGAGACCGACACCGATCTGCTGGCCGAGGTGATCGTGGCTAACCTCTTCGATACCAAGTTCGGCACCGGTTTCTTCATCCGCAAGGCGATCGGCTGGGCGCTGCGCGAGTACGCCCAGGTCGACCCGAGCTGGGTCCGTAGCTTCGTCGACCAGCATTCCGACCGGCTCGCCACATTGAGCCGACGGGAAGCACTCAAGCACCTGGGTTAGCCCGGTTCGCCAGAATTGGGCGGCCATACGGTTTCGTCGCAGGACCGGCACAATAGGGACGTCTCCAACTCGAGTATGCGGAGTTGGTGGAACTTCTGACGTAGGAGGATCGTGAGCGCAACAGCCGAGATGACCCGTCCCGCCGACTTGGCGTCGAACCGGCGAGCAGAACTCATCGAAGAGCTCGCCCCGCACGGAGTCTCGTTTGGATACCAAAGTACCGGTGGCGAGTGGATCGAGACTTCCACCGCAACGTTGGAGCAAGTGGCGCCGACCTTCGCGATGACGTCGACCATGATGACGGCCGCACCGATCATCTGCACCCCCGGCCGCTGGCATCCCGAATTGTTCGGCACCCTGATACTGGAGGACGGCTTCCACTTCCAATGCCATGGCGTGGTGGATGTCCCCGGATATCACATCCTCTATACCCGCGACGGGGTGCGACGCTACGTGATCGCCGCCCCCGAGTACCTCAAGACACCCGATCGCGGCTGGGGCTGGCAGATCCAGCTGTACGCCACGCGTTCGCGCGGTTCATGGGGTATCGGCGACTTCCGTGACCTCGCGCTGATCTGCCGAATCGCGGCGTCCCAGGGCGCCACCTGCGTGCAGGTCTCTCCGGTGCACGCCATCGCGCCGCTGCCGCATCCCCAGCCTTCCCCCTACTCACCAGCTAGCCGACTGTTCCTCAACATGCTGCACATCGCGCCGGGTGCGGTCTACGGCGCCGAGCGGGTCGACCTGACCGACCTCGACGCCGCTGGCCGGGCGCTCAACAACGACCGCATGATCGACCGCGATCGGGTTTGGGCGCTGAAGAACGAGGCCCTGCAGCGCATCTGGAATGTGGTCAAGGACGAGCCGAACGTCGAGTTCCGGGCCTGGGAACTGGCGCAGGGACAGCAACTGCAGCGCTTCGCGATCTGGTCGGTGATCGCCGAGCACCAGCAGCACGCTGACTGGCGGCGCTGGCCCGACGAACTGCGCCGCCCCGACTCGGCCGGGGTCCGGCGGTTCGCCGCCGAACACGCCGAGCGGGTGCGGTTCCACATCTGGACGCAATACGTGGCCAGTGAGCAGTACCGGGACGCTTGTCATTCCGGTGTGGACGTGATCGCCGATCTCGCGGTCGGCTTCGATGCCGGCAGCGCCGACGCGTGGGCCTTCCAGGACATGGTGGTTTTCGGCTTCGAGATCGGTGCTCCGCCCGACTCGCACAACACCGAGGGCCAGCGCTGGGGCCTGCCGCCGTTCAACCCCAAGGCCTTGGTGCAAGCCGACTTCGCGCCGTTCAAGGAGATGGTGCACTCTGCCCTGCGCTACGCGGGCAGCCTGCGGATGGATCATGTCATGCAGTTGTGGCGGTTGTACTGGGTGCCGGTGGACGGCGGCGCGGCGGAGGGCGTCTACGTCTACTATCCGGTGGACGCGCTGCTGGCGATCCTTCGGATCGAGGCGATGCGCGCGGACGCTTGGATCGTCGGTGAGGACATGGGTACCGTGGCGGAAGGGGTCCGCGAAACGATGGCGTCCATCGGGATGCTCGGCAACCGCTCGGGCATGCGGACGCCGATCAGCGAGTTCCCGGTGCTGGGTGTCGGCACCAGCTCCACCCACGACCAGGTCACCGTCGCCGGGCTGCTGACCGGCAGCGACGTCCAGGACCTCAAGCGCATCGGCAAGAACGCCGATTGGAAGCAGATCGAGCGGACGCGGCGTTCGCTGGCCGAGATGGCCCGGATCGATCCCGACCGGCCAACGGGGTCGATAACCGAGGCAGACATCAAGGCCGCGGTGCTGTCACGGTATCGGCTACTGTCGGACGCCGACTCGGTGATGGTGGTGGTCAACATCGACGATGTCGCCATGGTACCTGAGCGCCCGAATATGCCGGGCACGGTGGGCACCTACCCCAACTGGAAGTTCGCACTGCCGCGTCCGGTGGACGACGTGATGACCTCCGAACTGGCTGGCGATCTCGTCCGGCTAATGCACGAAGACCGCTGACCACCAGGCACGATGCTAAGGCCGGCGCAGCCTGCGCTGCACCCGCAGGATGCCGTTGGTGAGGCGGGCGAAGCCTTGAGCATCCATGCCGGCGAAGGGCGCCAGCGGAATCAGCCGCTGAGTGGCCACCGTCTGAGGCTCGGTGAAGCGGCGGATGCCCTCACCCCCTTGGCGGCGTCCCAGGCCCGATGCCCCCATGCCGCCCATCGGCGCATCGATGGCGCTCAGTGAGGCCTCGTAGCCGTCGTTGATGTTGACGCTGCCGACCCGCAATCGGGCGGCCAGTCGGCGTCCGCGGGCGTGATCGCGGGTCCAGATGGACGCATTGAGGCCCTCCTCGCCCTGGTTCGCCAAGCGCACCGCCTCGTCCTCGTCGGTGAACCGATAGAGGCTCACCAGCGG
>JAAYVP010000310.1 GCA_012517115.1 Brooklawnia sp.
CGGCCCACCGGCTCGACCCCGACAGTGACCGGCGACCTGACCGACCCCGCCAGCCTGCATGATGCCGTCGACGGTGTCGATGCTGTCGTCTTCACCCACGGCACCCACGGCGGAGAGCCCGGTGTACGCGACGTCGACTACGGCGGCGTCCGCAACGTCCTCACCGCCATCGGTCCACGACCCGTCCGGATCGCGCTCATGACGGCGATCGGCGTCACTGTGCGCGACGGGGCCTACAACCGCTCGACCAGGGCGCATGATTGGAAGCGGCGCGCCGAGCGCCTCGTCCGCGCCAGCGGCCACCCGTACACGATCGTCCGCCCCGGGTGGTTCGACTACAACGACGACGACCAGCGCCAACTGCACTTCCTGCAGGGCGACACCCGCCGCGCCGGCAACGCCTCCGACGGCGTCATCGCACGCTCGCAGATCGCCGACGTGCTCGTCGCATCGCTCACCTCGCCCGCAGCCGACAGGAAGACGTTCGAGCTCGTCGCCGAACGAGGACCCGCCCAGCCGGACCTCGAACCGCTGTTCGCCGCACTCAGGCCCGACGTCGGCCTGGACGGGCCCGCCGATGTGGACAACCAACCCATCGCGTCCGAACCAACCCAGGTCCGCCTAGACCTCGAGCGCCTCACTGGAATCGCACAGCCGTGACCGGGACTGTTCGTTCCTTTGCGTGTGCGGGGGCTTCGGCTCAGTTGATTCCTAGGGCCGCCGTAGGTCATGGATCGGGGTGTTCAGGATGGCTTTCCACCCGGCGACGTTTCGAGACAGCCACCGCTGCAGGGCACTCGAGAAACTGCACCACAAGATCCGAGAACTCGTTCCGGGAGGCTCGTCGGACGAGTTGTTCCCGCGGCGAGGAGCTCGGCCTACTGCATTCGGATTAGGACGGATGGGCGCGCTCGGGTGATGTCTACGGTGCCTGGCCGGAGCACTGTTGGTGGTGCCAGGACGTTCCGGGCAGATCCCGGAGCGTCAGCCATTTGCCCGGTCCTGCCGGACCGGGCACCTACCAGAGAGAAGAAAACATCATGAGCAACACCAACGAGTTCACCGGCGAGGGCGCCCCGCGCTGGATCGACGAGCATCAGGCGGCCATGCGGGAGAAGCTGGACCGTCACGTGGCCCACAGCCAGGAGCGGTTCGACGCGGCGCTCGACAAGACCAGCGAGGTCATCGGTAAGGCCGGCTCCTTCGTCAAGAAGCACGCCCCCGAGGGGATCGGCGATCGCGTTCAGGATCTGACTGATCGCGCCCAGGCCGCCCTCAACACCGACGGCGACAGCGACCGCTGAGCCCTGCCCCCACCCCTACAGTGCGGTCCGCGCCCCCCACGCGCGGGCCGCACGTTTCCATGCTCGTGGTCTGCCCGTGGATTCACCGGCGCGCCTACTGCCGCAGCATCAGTTGTCTGGGGAACTGACCACCCAGCGGGCATTCTCCGGCGATCCGGCCTGACACGGCGTGCGTCCTGGACGGTAGCATCCTGGAAAGTGAGATGCGGACCCTGCCATTTCGCCCAGGACGCCACACAACAACAGCGCTTCTCGGCTCGCGTCACGCAACCGGCCTGACCTGCTCACCATTCGTCTCGGGAGGACGACCATGAGCCACCAGCCCCGCATCGCGATCACCGGCGCCACCGGCAACATCGGCCGTGGCGTCGCCCACAACCTGGTCGGCACCGACACCCGGCTGCGTCTGATCGTCCGCGACGCGTCACGCGCCCCCGCCGGCGCCACCGATGTCGCCGAGGCCACCTACGGCGACCGTGCCGCCGCCGAGGCCGCACTGCGCGGCGTCGACGTGCTGTTCATGGTCTCCGCCTCCGAAAGCGCCGACCGGGTCGATCAGCACCGCACTTTCATCGACGCGGCCGCCGCCGCCGGGGTGCAGCACGTTATCTACACCTCGTTCCTCGGCGCAGCCCCAGACGCCGAGTTCACGCTCGGTCGCGACCACTGGGCCACCGAGGAGCACCTGCGCGGCTCCGGCATGCAAGTCACGGTCCTGCGCGACTCGTTCTACCTCGACTTCCTGCCCACCCTCGCCGGTGAGGACGGCGTCATCCGCGGCCCCGGAGGCAACGGACGGGTCGGCGCAGTCGCCCGGGCGGACGTAGCACGCAGCGCCGCCGCCGTGCTGCGCGACCCGGCCGCCCACGTAGGTGCGACCTACAACCTCACCGGCCCGCAGGCCCTGACCCTTACTGAAGTGGCGCGCATCATCACCGAGCTGACCGGACGGACCACGACCTACCACGTCGAGACGATCGACGAGGCATACGCTTCCCGGCGGCACTACGGCGCCCCGGAGTGGCAACTCGACGCGTGGGTCTCGACCTACACCGCCATCGCCAGCGGCGCCCTCGACCTGGTCACCGACACCGTCGAGCAGCTATCCGGAACCGCACCGCTCAGCCTCGCAGACATCCTGCGCCAGCCGTGACCCTACCCCCGTGTGATCACCGCCGGCACGATGCTGCGGTGGGGCAACCGAAGTCGGGCGCCTCAGCCGACGAACTCGACCTCCACCGCACTGTTATCTCACGATCACCAGCGCGGAAGGCATCACGCGGGGCACGATGTTGCTTGGCAGTCACAACAGAAGGGTTGATGCCATGTCAGACCACAAGGACGACGTCAGGAAGCACGTTTCGCAAGTCGACGAAACCGCGCTGACCAACATGGAGAAGACCTACCGGCTCGTCCTGAGCAAGCCGGATTCCCGGTCGGTCTCGTTCAGCGACGAAGAAGAACTCAACACCGTGCGCGAGTCCTTCCTGAAGAAGAAGCTCGGTCTCACTGTCCCCGACGACGAACTCGATGCGGCGATCAAGGAAGTTGGCAAAGCCATCCCCGGCCACAAGCAGCGACTCACCGTCTACTACCTGCTGGCCCAGAAATTCGACAAGCTCTC
>JAAYVP010000311.1 GCA_012517115.1 Brooklawnia sp.
GATGCTCGGCTACTACAACGACCCGGTCGCCACCGAACAGACTTTCACCCCCGACGGTTGGTTCAAGACCGGCGATCTCGGTCATATCGGACGCCGTGGGGCGCTTTTTGTTACTGGTCGCAAGAAGAATCTGATCATCCTACCAAATGGGAAGAATGTACAACCGGAAGAACTCGAAGAATTGATGTGCAACAACCTGGACTACCTCAAGGAGGTGGTCGTGCACCAGGGATTCAACAAGGCCGGCGGTGAGATCATCGTCGCGTCCGGATATCTCGAGCCAGAATACGTGGAACGCGTCGGCAAACAGAACGCGCATACCCAGTTCCAGACCGATGTTGCGCGACTCAATCAGCGAATTGTTGCCTACAAGCACATCCAGAAAGTGGTGGTGTGCGACGAAGAATTCCAGAAGACCAGCACCCGAAAGATCAAGAGACATACCTACCCAGGAGTCAGCCAGTGAACCTCTTGCCCATTCTCGTTTCCACCGTCTTGGAATATGCAGACGTCCCTCCGGAGTCGCTGACGAGCCAGACGAATCCGGGACTCGACTTGAACCTCAACTCGTACGACATGATGAGCATCCTCGGGCGTCTCGAGTCGGATCTGGGGGTCCACTTCGACGAACGAAAGCTACGCAACCTTTCCACCTTGGGGGACTTGGATGACTACATCCGCAGCCAGCTACGCCACTGAGCAAGAGGACGCAGAACCGACGCCGGCTGCCAGGTCTGCCGGCTACATCGAGTTCGTCAATGTGAAGAAGGTCTATCGCATGGGCGAACAAGAGATCGAAGCCCTGGCAGGTGTCAATTTCAGCATCGACGAAGGGCAGTTGGTCATCATTGCGGGTGCGTCCGGCGCTGGCAAGAGCACTCTGCTGAACATCTTGGGCGGTATGGACACTCTGAGTTCAGGAAGTGTCTTCCTAGACGGCGCCGAACTGAGCGGCTTCGACCAGAAGCAGATGATCAAGTATCGCCGATTCGACGTTGGTTTTGTGTTCCAGTTCTACAACCTGATCCCCAACCTGACGGCACGAGAGAACGTCGAATTGGCATCCCAGGTTGGCCTTGACCCGCTGGATGTCGACGAGGTACTGGCGAGCGTGGGCCTAGCCGAGCGGGCCGGGAACTTCCCCTCGCAGTTGTCGGGAGGCGAGCAACAGCGGGTTGCCATCGCGCGAGCTCTGGCGAAGAACCCGAAGTTGCTGCTCTGCGACGAACCGACCGGGGCTCTCGATTACGCAACCGGCCGCAGCATCCTGAAGTTGTTGCAGGACATGTGCCGCGAGCGTGGCATCACCGTGGTTGTGATCACGCACAACCTGGCCTTGATGCCGATGGGCGACAAGGTCATCAAGCTGAAGAGCGGTCTGGTGGAACAGGTTCAGATCAATGAGTCGCCGTTGAGTGTTGAAGATTTGGAGTGGTGATGTTCACCCGCGCGCTACTCACCGATGCCCTCCGGGAGATCCGAAAGTCGCCGGCACGGTTCGCGTCAATATTTGCGATCGTAGCGATCGGCGTGGGGCTGTTCGTCGGCATCAAGGGCGCCGCGCCGAACATGAAGTACACAGCCGACCAGTACTACGACCAGTACCGGATGATGGACATCAGGGTGCTGTCGACACTCGGGCTGGTGCCCGAGGACATCTCGGCCATCGAAGCGACTGAAGGCGTCGAGACGGTGCAACCGGGCTACTTCACTGACGTCGCAACGATGGTGGACGCCACCGAGTACGTTCTGCGGGTGCATTCGATTCCCAAGGCGGCCATTGCCGGGCAATTGAACGGCGACGGCTGGCTTAACGAGCCCCGGCTGGTGTCGGGGAGAATGCCAGTGGGACCGGGCGAAGCCGTCATTGAGGAGAACCGGAACTTCGATCTTGGCATCAATCTCGGAGACACCATCAGCGTCACTTCGGGGAAGAAGGAGGACCTTTCGAACACCCTGAGAACGACCGATTTCACGGTGGTGGGGAAGGTGGTGTCGCCGTACTATCTGACGTTCCAACGGGAGCCATCCGACATCGGGAGCGGGCGAGTCAACCTGTTCATGATGGTGAGCGAGGACGAGTTTCTTTACCCGGTCTACACCGAGGCGCTGGTGACTGTGGCCGGGGCTCGCGATCTCGATTCCTACTCCGAGGAATATGCCAGCTTGGTGCAGACGGTGACCGGCCGACTCGACAACTTGGGAACCGAACGCGCCGCACTTCGGTTGGAGTCGATGAAGGCACAGGCGCAGACCGAACTGGACAACGCCAAAGCCGAATTGGCCGCGAAGGAGGCCGAGTACGACCAGCAGATCCGCGACGGCGAAGCACAGTTGTTAGCCGCCAGCAACGAGTTGGCGGCCGGTCGAGCTGCGATCGATCAAGGCCGGGCCGATCTGGCCACCCAGATGGCCGCCTACCAGCAGATCATCAACCAGATGGAACCCATGGTGACCCAGGCCGAGGCCCAGGTCGCGCAACTGCAGGCGCAGTACGGCCCGCTGCTCGATCGGCTGGCTGGCGCCACCGGCTCCATCTCCGACGGAATAATGCAACTCCAACAGGTGCAGGCCGACGCCACCGCCAACATCGCGACCTTGGAGGGCTTGCTCGCGAGCCCGAATCTGACCGACGAACAGCGCGACGTGCTGGCAGGGCAACTGGAAAGAGAACGTCAGATCCTGGACGGCGCTGGCCGCGCCTTGAGCGCGTCCGAAGGGCTCAACGCTGACGCGAGCGCCCAAGTAGCCGCGGCGCAGGGCCAACTGCAGGCTGCCTCTAGCCAGGCGGCGAATGCGCGATATCAGCTGAACCAGGCCCAGTACGAGATGGCCACCGCGCAAGCGAATGCGGAGGCGGAGTTCGCGGTCGCCGAGGAGAAACTCGCTGCTGGGCAGCAGGAGTACGACGTAGCGAAGGCAGATTTCGAGCAA
>JAAYVP010000312.1 GCA_012517115.1 Brooklawnia sp.
GGGTGTACCCCAACGCAACAGTGGCCGTCGTTGGAAGCGCGGACCAGCTGTGGCTTGCGCCGGTGAATGGCGGGGTTCTGTCGGAGTTATGTGGCGGGGGTGCTGTCAGTGCGTGCCTGCGACCTCCGCTCCGGCGGCGAGTGTCTGGCAGCGTGCGGTGGTGCGGACTCGTTGGTCGGTGGCTTCGATAGGAACTGGCCCATCCGGACGGCAGTGGGCTGAGTTGTGCTGCCAGTCCACAGTGGCGGCTCGAACGCCGTGGCGGCGAAGCCAAACGTGGACAGGCAGAAGATGAGGTCCGAAATCTCTGACACGGCGGCGCGCCGGGCCTATCATGCGTGTAACCGAGCCGTGCGTACGCCGAGCGCATTCTCGGCCTCGGGGGGTTCGAGGGGGTCAGAGATGACTAGCCGTTTGGTGACGTCGATCATGGGAGGCCTTTTGCTGGTAGGCCTCGCGGCGGGGCCGGCCAGCGCGGTGTCGAGCGATGACTCGGATGCCGTGGTTAGTCCGGCCGCATGCGTTGTGACTGCCACGACACCGTGGAGCGGTCCGACATCGAGGGTGTACTTCGAGGGCGTCTATTCGGGATGCGGCTCGTCCACGATGAACCTGCAGCTGAAGTGGGCCAACGCCGGTCCGGACCTGATCATGTCGTCCAAGAACAACGCGACGTCGGGAGCGAACTACTACCGCCACTGCAACTGGGGTAGTCCGCAGAACCGCGTGCTCTACACGCGCGCCAGTATCGTCGGTGGACCGGACGACCTGTCCAGTACGTCGACGTTCACGAGCTCGACCACGAGTTGCCGGCTCTGACCGGGCGTGGAGCGAACCGCAGAGGTGCGACGAGTGTGACCGCGGCGCTGGCGGACGTGGAGGGCGTTTCGGTCTCTTACGGTCGTCGGGCCGCGCTGAGGTCCGTGACCTTCTCACTTGGTGGGAAGGTCACGGGCTTGCTCGGTCCGAACGGTGCGGGCAAGTCGACCTTGATGAACGTGCTCACGACCCGGTTGGCCCCCAAGGCGGGCACGGTTAGCGTGCTGGGACACGACGCGGCGACGCGTGCGGGGCGCTCCCAGATCCGACTCGGTTTGGGAGTGCTGCCGCAACGAGTGCGGCTGGTGCGCTCGATGCGCGTACTGGACACGGTCGCCTACGCCGCCTGGACCAACGGGTTGAGTCGTTCGGAGGCGTTCGAGGCCGCTGCCTGGGCGGTTGAGGCTATGGGTATCACCGATCTGGCCGGACGCAGGGCAGGACGTCTCTCCGGTGGGCAGCGACAACGTGTGGGCATTGCCGCGGCGATCGCGCATCGGCCTGCGCTGTTGGTGCTGGATGAGCCCACCGTGGGGCTCGACCCGGAGTTTCGCCTCTCATTGCGGGGCCAGCTTCGAATGCTGGCAGCAGAGTCGGGCATGCTGATCTCGACACATCTGGCCGACGATGCGAGCGCCTTGTGCGATCGGGTACTGGTGCTCGACGCCGGCGAGCTGGTGTTCGACGGCACTCCCGCCGCGCTCGCCGAGCACGCCAAGGCCAACGGCGAGGAGTTTCAGGCGATGGGGTCCCCCCTGGAACGCGGTTACGCAAGCCTCTTGGCTGAGCACCGTCGGCAGGCGGCCAACCGTGCCACGCAGTGAGACCGCGCGGCTGACGTGGCCGCTGCCGTGGTGGATGCCCGTGGTCCCCGCCCTGCTCACCGCAGGCTTCACGATCTGGTACATCACACAGGCACGCGACTGGCTGTACATCGCCCCCAGCCGGCTGGCTGGGATGCCCGCAGAATCACTGATGATCTCCGGACCCGCGCTTGCGGCGGCAGCGGCGTGGGTGTCGTGGCGCCTGGCCGCCAGAACATCCCCGTTGGCCAACCCGGTCTCACGCCGGGCCTCCGGACGGCAGGCGCTGCAGGTGCTGGGAGTGCTGCTGGGCTGGATCGTGCCACTCTTCGTTCTCGCCAGTGTGGTGGGCACCTGGTGGATCGGAACCCAGGTACCCGCCTGGTCTTCGTACCTGATCGCGCTGGCCCTTGCCACGACATTCCTGGCGTTCTTCGTCGTAGGCGGCTTCCTGACCGGGCTGGTGCTCGCGAACTGGGTGGCACCGCTCGTGGCACTCGTGGGCGCAGCAGCGTGGCTGCTGCCGATCCCGATGACCTACGGACTCGTCACAGGCCCCGACACAAGGGGCATCGGCCAGCTGCTCTTCCCTGCCATGGTGGCTATGGAACACCGACCCTTCACCGGACCTAGCCCGGCAGTCATCGTGCTGCTGTACGTGTTGGTCGTGGCAGCCATAGCGACCCTCAGCTACGGCGTGCAACGCAGCAGCGCACGACTGGGCCGAGGACCGCTCATCGGTTCGGCAGTAGCTCTGGGCTGCCTCACCCTCGTCGGTGCGTGGTTACCGACCGTGCTCCCATACCCGTTCGCACCCGCAAGCGCAGAACCTGTCGAATGCAGTGAGTTCGAGGAGGACCTTCAGGTGTGTCTGTTGCCTGAACAGGTGCCTGCGCTGGCAGACCTCGAGCCCGAGCTGCGCGTTGTACTGGATCGGATGGATGGGCATCTGCCCGATACGTTCACCACCATCGCCTCCTATACCGCGACCGAAGCCATGGTCGAACGCGGCAGTGATCCCGAACAGATCATCAGTTTCAGCGCATCATCGTGGGGCGCGAACTCGATCGCTTTCGACATGGCCGCCTCGATCGCGGGAATCCCGCAATGTGACCCCCGTCCGGACGGCGCCGGCCAACAGGAGCTGGCCAGCGCCTTCGCCTTCGCGAGCTGGCTGGCCCAGGATGCCCGTTGGCCGCTGGGTGACACCCCACTGGAACAGCAGCTGCAGCAGGCCAGCGATGAACAAGTGCTCGCCTGGTACACGGCCAACGAGGCCGCATTCCTGAACTGCACGTTCACCGGGCGTGGCCCGTGACCGGCTCCCTCAAGCAGGCACTATTGCCTCTTCGGCCACGTCCCCTGTGGTGGGGGTGCGCCACAGCACTCGCCGGACTGGTGCTCATCAGCCTCGCTCCCCATGCGTTTTACTACATAGAATCCGGCCAGATGTCGAGCGCTCGGGGAATCTCACCTTTCGAGTACGTGCCGATCCTCGCTAGCGTCCTGCTCGTGCTCGGCATATCGACCGGGTTCGACGACTGGGACCGATACGGCGCGCGCCAGGTGGCACTCCTCTCAACCACACTCAGCGTCGCCGCTGTTGCCGGCCGCGTCAGGTGAGGACGAGGGCGTCATGATCGGTGATGACGTGGAAGTGTGAAAAGGGGGGCCCCGCCGGTGGTTCCGGCGGGGCTGTGGTGGTCATGGTGGCGTGGTGGTGGTCATTCTGTCGTGACC
>JAAYVP010000313.1 GCA_012517115.1 Brooklawnia sp.
GAGATGACCCCGGACGCCGACGGCACGCTGCCTGAGGGAATCAAGGGGCATGTCGAGTTCTGCGGGGTCGACTTCAGTTACACCCCGGAGCGTCCGCTTATCGCCGGGTTGGATATGGCGGCCCAACCCGGCCAGACCATCGCCATCGTGGGCCCCACCGGCGCCGGGAAGACCACTCTGGTCAACCTGCTGGAGCGGTTCTACGAGATCGATGGCGGTCGGATCCTACTGGACGGGGTCGACATCGCCTCGGTGCCGCGAGCTACGCTGCGCAGCCAACTCGGCATGGTGCTGCAAGACACCTGGTTGTTCGGCGGCACCATCCGCGAGAACATCGCCTACGGCAAGCCGGGGGCCACCCGGGACGAGGTAATCTCCGCTGCGACTGCGGCCCACGTGGATGCGTTCGTCCACCAGTTACCCGACGGCTACGAGACCGTCATCAACGAGGAGGGGACGAACGTTTCCGCTGGCGAGAAGCAGCTAATCACAATCGCCAGGGCGTTCATCGCAGATCCGGAAGTACTGATCCTGGACGAGGCGACCTCCTCGGTCGACACCCGCACCGAGGTGCTGGTGCAGCAGGCCATGGCCAGGTTGCGGTCGGGACGAACCTCGTTCGTGATCGCCCATCGGCTTTCGACGATTCGGGACGCCGATCTGATCCTGGTGATGGCCGAGGGCGCGATTGTCGAGCAGGGCAGCCACGACGAGTTGATCAAAGCCCGGGGCGCCTACTACGACCTCTACCAGTCGCAGTTCGCAGCCGCGCTGGGTGAGGTCTGATCGCTAGTCCACCGGCCCCCCGGGGTAGCTGTGCCCGCGGTCAGGGCCGGGCTGACATGGCTGAGGTGGCTACTCGGCGGTGGTGCCAGCCAAGGCTGACGCCACCTGGGCACAAGCGTCCTGTCCTAGAATCCCGATGCCGCGGTAGAAATCGGTGTCAGCGCCCAGTTCTACGCGTTTGAAGAACTCGGGGGCCCACTTGAGCAGGTGCTCACGGCAGAACTCGGCATGGGCCTGGGCATAGCTTTCAGCCCAATCGGTATCCTCGGCCTCGACTGCATCCAACGCACGCGTGAGCAGCGTGCCACAGAACTCGAGCTCGAGGCTGATGTGGTCGTCCGGTTCACGGTTCAGCTTCGGTGCTTGCAACCCAAAGCGTCGGTAGAAGTCGCGCACCTGAAGCGTCTGCGCCTCGAAAACCAAACCCTCGCGCGACAGATAGACCGACTCCCACGGCACGGCTTTGACCTTGCCCGGACCGCGAACGAGCCGGAAGTGGTCGTCGTGGACCGCAGCAGCCGTTTCACCGCGCGCTGCTGACCGGCCCAGCAACGCCAGGCCCTCTGTGGTCCGCTCCCCATCGGGCAACGGCCAATCGGCCAGCAACTCCGCCGACCGCATCCGGTCGAGACTGTCCTGGTCGGGGGACGCGGCAAACAGTCGGCCGAGCACGGTCCAGGTGGCCGCCCAGGCGTCCCAATCTTGCGCAGAGGTCATGGGGTCATGCTAGATGGTGGGCTGTGACCATCCATTCGAGCCATCCGTTCGCCGGAGCCGCGCACGAACCCGGACGCCGCTTCCGCGGCCGGTTGGGTGGACGCGTCAGTTTGTGGACGGCGGGGGTCGGCGTTAGACGGGCCGGGTTGACCGTGACCTCTCTGCTCGCGGTCGGTGGGGACCCTTGGCGGCTGGTGGCGGCGCTCGACCCAGACGCCGAACTCACCGAAGAGTTGATCGGCACCGGACGCGCGGTGGTGACTCTGCTGACTTCGGGACAGCTGCGATTGGCGGAGGGGTTCGGCGGCGGGCCCGCGCCCGGTGGGGCATTCCGGATCGGCGACTGGGTGGACACGCAATGGGGTCCGCGTCCGACCGAGGCGGCCACCTGGGCCGGCCTCGAACTGGAGTCGCGGGCGACGATGGGCTGGTCACTGCTGGTCACCTGTCGGCTGACCCAGGTCGAGATCGCAGACGACGAGCCGTCTCCACTGCTGCACTATCGCGGCCGCTACTCGTCGAACTGATCCACGCGAATGATCGGCGCCTTCGCGGGGCTCTGTGGCAGACGACGGCCGCGGCTCAGTAGACGGTCCCGGTAGCCGGACGTGGGGCCCGGCCTTGTACTCTTGGGTCCGATGGACAGCGAGATTTTTGCCTCCGAGCGCAATCACCACCTGCGGTTCCGGCTCATTTACCGCATTCTGCTGGGCATTCTCCTGCTTGGCGCAGCGGTCCTGCTGGTCTGGGCCGCGTTCTCGGTTAGTGCCCGGTCCGGCTGGGTAGTGAGCATCGGTTTCGCGGTCATCACCGCCTTAGTGCTGGCGATGGCTTGGCGGATGGATCGTGCACATCCCGACTTGCTGGCCACCACCGGCCCCTGGTCGCATGGGCAGGTCTATTCCGGTTCGCAGGCGAATGAGATCTGGAACTCGATGGGCAAGGTGGTCGTCCGGCACCAGATGGGTTTTCGGCGTCTCACCCAGACCACCGCGATGGCGGACCGTCCAGGCAGCTTCCTGTATCGCAAGGGTGTGCACCTGATCGACGTCCGCGATTCCGAGGACCATCCCGGCTGGACGGTGGTATCGGTCTTCGCCACCCCCGATCTACCCACCACCATGACCGACTTCGGACGTGGCAGTGGTATCAACAACGAACTGCTGTCGGCGGTGCCGGGGCACCGCCGTCCGGGTGACCCCGACCTTGGCTGACCAATTTCTGCCCCGGACGCGGAGTGCGACAGGATGATGACATGACTGCTGAGCTGCTGGCGGGCCGCTACGAACTGGTTTCGCCTGTCGGCAAGGGCGCCACCGGCCAGGTTTGGCGGGGCCTCGACACCTTGCTGGAGCGTCAGGTGGCGATCAAGCTGGTCGACTTCGAAGGGGCGCGCGACCCTGCGATGGCCGAACGGTTCCGTCGCGAAGGCATCGCGATCGCTGGTGTGCGACACGACGCCATCGTCCAGATCTTCGATACCGGCGCGGACGACCGGCGCGGCTGGCTGGTGATGGAGTACCTCAACGGCCCCAACCTCAACAAGATCGTACAGGACGCCGGACCCCTGACCTACGAGATCGGTATGCCGCTGCTCGCCAGGGTGGCTGATGGCCTGCAAGCAGCCCACGACGCAGGCGTCACCCATCGCGACGTCAAACCGGCGAATATCGTCCTGGACGCCGCACCCGATGCCGCTGGCACGCTCCCCGATCTGATCGCGCATCCCGAACTCGGCCGCCCGGTGCTGGTCGACTTCGGCATCGCCCGGCTGGTGGACCAGGCTGGGACGCAGTTGACACGTCCGGCCACGGCTATCGGCACCGCGGCCTACATGTCGCCCGAGCAGGCTCGTGGCCTGGCGACCGGGCCCGCCTCCGACGTCTACTCGCTGGCGTGCGTCGCGTACCACACCTTCCTCGGCCGCCCGCCGTTCACCGCAACCAGTTCGGTGGCGGTGGCGCACGCCCAGGCCTACGACACCCCCGTCCCGCTGGCCGAACTCAGCCCCGACATCCCACCAGCCCTGAACAGCCTGGTCTCGCGGATGCTGCTGAAGGACGCCGGGCAGCGGCCGAGCGCCCACGAAGTGGCAGCCGAGTTGCGGGCCATCGCCAATGATCCTGGGATGGCCCCGACGGCCATGCTTGCCGGGCTGCCACCCCAGGCGCTGCCTCCAGAGGCTGCCACCGCAGTGCTGGTTCCGCAGGCTGCCGTCGCACCCACGGCAACCTTGGCCGAGGGTATGGACGTAGTCGCACCGGTCGCCGCTGCGGCCACGACCGGCCAGCCTTATCCGGCGCTCACACCGGTCGAAGAGGACACCGAGAAGCGGGCTTCCGGTGGTGGCTTCCACAATGCGGGACGCTGGTTGGTCGGGTTGCTGGTGCTGGGTCTGGTGGCTGCCCTGGTCTACACGTGGACGGCACGGGCATCCGACCCGCGACCGGCGCCCACCGTGACCATGTTCACCACCGCCCCCCAGACCACGGCGTCCCAGACCACCACCCAGGCGACGCACAGCACGGCCACACAGCCGACCACCACGGCTCCGACGACTTCAGCCGCCACCCAGACCACGGCGCCACCGGCCACCACCAGCCAGCCCACCGAGGCACCCACGACCGCGGCCCCAACCACCACCGAGGCGCCAGCCACCACTGCGCCACCCGCCACGACGGAGCCTCCTGCGGGCGGCAGCCCGGCGCGCTGAGATCGGCACCCCGAGCACATTCACCCGTCCAGCCCCCGGAACGTGTTGCTGCAGGGGCCTCCGGAGGATGAAACTGGCACCGCATATACGAAAGGACACCCGTGGAAGCCAATCTGACCATGGTCTACGACCAGATCATCGCCCGAAACCCGGGCGAGGCAGAGTTCCACCAAGCCGTCCGTGAGGTCTTCGACACTCTCGGGCCGGTTATGGCGCGCAACCCGCAATACACCGAGGCGGCGGTGCTAGAACGCATCTGCGAGCCGGAACGGCAGATCATCTTCCGGGTACCGTGGCAGGACGACCAGGGCAGGGTACAGATCAACCGCGGCTTCCGGGTCGAGTTCAACTCGGCGCTCGGCCCCTACAAGGGCGGCCTGCGGTTCCACAGGTCGGTCTACTTGGGCATCATCAAGTTCCTGGGCTTTGAGCAGATCTTCAAGAACTCACTCACTGGGCTGCCGATCGGCGGCGGCAAGGGCGGCTCTGACTTCGACCCGCACGGTCGTTCAGACGGCGAGATCATGCGCTTCTGCCAGTCGTTCATGACCGAACTGGCCCGGCACATCGGTCCCAACACCGACGTGCCGGCTGGCGACATCGGTGTCGGGGGACGCGAGATCGGCTACATGTTCGGCCAGTATCGGCGCATCACCAACCGCTACGACGCCGGTGTGCTGACCGGCAAGGGCTTGACGTGGGGCGGTTCACTGGTGCGCACCGAGGCCACCGGTTATGGCTTGGTGATGTTCACCCAGCGGATGCTCCAGACTCGCGGTCTCGACTTCGCCGGACGCCGTATCGCGATCTCGGGGTCGGGGAATGTGGCCATCTACGCCACCGAAAAGGCCCAGGAGTTCGGCGGCGAGGTTATCACCTGCTCCGATTCAGCGGGCTATGTGGTCGACGAGGCCGGTATCGACCTTGACCTGCTCAAACAGGTCAAGGAGATCGAGCGCGGCCGCGTCAGCGACTACGCGATGCGGCGGGGGTCAAGCGCCAAGTTCGTGCCAGGCGGTTCGGTCTGGGACGTCCCGGCCGAAGTCGCGCTGCCGTGTGCGACCCAGAATGAGGTGCGCGAAGATGACGCGGTCACGCTGCTGAAGAACGGCGTGAAGGCGGTTGCCGAAGGCGCCAACATGCCTTGCACTCCTGGGGCCATCGCCGCGTTCAGCAAGGCGGGTATCCTCTACGCCCCAGGCAAGGCGTCCAACGCCGGCGGGGTGGCCACGTCCGGGTTGGAGATGCAGCAGAACGCTTCCCGCGACTCGTGGAGCTTCGAGTACACCGAAGACAAACTGGCCGACATCATGGCCAACATTCATGACACCTGCTCCGAGACCGCTGCCGAGTACGGTCATGCGGGCGACTACGTGATGGGTGCCAACATCGCCGGCTTCATCAAGGTCGCCGACGCGGTCATCGCCCAGGGCCTGATCTGATCTGCCACGTTCGCGGCGGCGAACTCAATCGTCAGCGGGCCAGGGGTTGAGGTGGACGTCCGCCCATTCGCCCCTGGCCTGCCGGAGCATCGCGGTCGAGCCGGTCGCGCACAGCGCAACCCCGGTGTAGCCGAGGGCGTGCCAATCGTTGGCGCCGCGCGTTGTCAGGAACGCGACGAAGATGCCGTAGCCGGCGGTCAGCCACATCACGATGGCAGTGATCGTCACCCCGACCAGCACCAGTTTCAACGGTTCCCTCTCGGGCACCCGGGCGCTTCCGACTCGTTTCAGACGTTCGGCGTTTCCCTTGGTCACCAGCCAGATGGCCAGCACGAACAGCCCTGAGAGCACGGTCGTGAAGGCGACCTGGCCGGTGCTGGCGGCCTGTGCGACCTGTCCGCCGACCATGCCTGATGCACCAGCCACTGCCCCAAGTTGCATAGCAAGCAGCGGCCACCGGTCGCGCCAGGCCAATCGTGCCATCAGCGCCGACGCCCGGTACCGAACAGCGAGCGGGCGATCTCGCGTCCGGCCGAGCGTGCGAACTGCTTGACCACGCTCGAATTGACCACCTCGCCGAGCAGCGACTTCTCGTGCCGGGCCGACGCCTTGGACTGCGCCGGAGGCGACCAGGTGGTCCGTTCCGCTGATCCGGGACGCTGCGCCTCGGCTTGGGCGACGGCTGCTCCCTCGGCCAGTCGACGTGCCAACATCTCGTGTGCCGAGTCGCGGTTGATCTGCTGGCCGTATCTGCCCAGTAGGGGGCTGGCTGTGATGACCTGGTCCATCCTTGCCGGGTCGCTGGGGCCCATCCGTGACTCGGGGGCGAAGATCCGCGTCCACGCCACCGGGGTGGGCGCACCGTCGGGGTCCATCACAGTCACCACGGCTTGACCGATACCCAACTGGGTCAACAATTCGGCTAGATCGTACTTCGACTTGGGAAACGTACTCACCGTCGCCTTCAGCGCTTTCGCGTCGTCCGGTGTGTGCGCCCGCAACTGGTGCTGGATGCGGCTGCCGAGTTGGGCGAGCACGTCGGCTGGCACATCCTTCGGTGTCTGGGTGACAAAGAAGATACCGACCCCTTTCGACCTGATCAGCCGCACCGTCTGGGTGATTTGGGCGATGAAGGCCTTGGACGCGTCGCTGAAGAGCAGATGTGCCTCGTCAAAGAAGAAGACCAGCTTCGGGCGATCAGCGTCGCCCACCTCGGGCAGGTCATGGTAGAGGTCGGCCAGCAGCCACATCAGGAAGGTGGAGAACAGGGCGGGGCGATCCTGCAAGTTGGGCAACTCCAGCATGCTGACCACACCGGCACCGTCCGGCGTGGCGCGCAGCAGATCGCGGGTGTCGAACTCGGGTTCACCGAAGAAGACCCCCGCGCCTTGCTGGTCCAGGTTGACGATCTTGCGTAGGATCACGCCGACGGTCTGTGGGCTGAGCCCGCCAACCTGCTTCAGCTCCGGCTTACCCTCGTCCGAGTCGAGATACTTCAGCACCGCGACTAGGTCTTCGAGGTCGAGCAACGGTAGCCCTGCCTGGTCGCAGAAGTGGAACACCAGCCCGAGGGATGACTCTTGGGTCTCATTCAGGCCGAGTACCTTGCTCAGCAGGATCGGGCCGAAACTCGAGATGGTGGCCCGGAGCGGGATGCCGCGGCCTTGACCGCCCAGGGCATAGAACTCGACGGTAGGCGCGCTGGGTGACCACTGCTGGCCGTTCTTCTGCGTTCGCGCCAGCAGTTTCTCGCTCGGCGTGCCGGGCGTAGCCAGGCCAGAAAGGTCGCCCTTGATGTCAGCTGCGAAGACCGGGACGCCGGCCCGGGCGATCTGCTCGGCCAAGACTTGCAGGGTGATTGTCTTGCCCGTGCCGGTTGCCCCGCAGATTAGGCCGTGCCGATTCAGCATGCTGAGCGGAATGCGGATTCGGGTGTCCGATACCGGCGTGTCGTCGACGCTGAGCACACCCAGTTCGACTGTCGGCTCTGCGAAGGTGTACCCGTCTCGGATTGCGCCGACGGCCTCGTCGGACATCGGTTCAGCGAAGTCAGCGGACATGGGATCAGCATGCCACGAGGTGACTTCGGTGCGCGCTTAGGATGGTCGGGTGATCTTCAAACGAGTCGGCGACGGACGGCCATACCCCGATCATGGCTATTCCCATCGGGACTGGGCGGCGGTTCCGCCGCAACAGGTCCGGCTGGATCAGCTGGTCACCACCAAACGAACCCTTGAACTGGACACCCTGTTGGACGAAGATTCCACGTTCTACGGCGACCTGTTCGCCCACGTGGTTTCCTGGCGTGGCGAGCTCTACCTCGAAGACGGGCTGCATCGCGCGCTCCGTTCGGCACTTCAGCAACGCCGGACGGTTCATGCTCGAGTCCTGGAACTGCGCTGACCACGTGGTGAAGTAGGCTTTCGCCACATATCGGGCAGACCGCGAAGGGACCGGAGCGAAGAGTGCGGAGATCGTTACGCAAATGGGCGAGCCCAATCACCCTGCTCATGCTTCTTGGCCTTCTTGGCTGGGGTCTGTGGTGGGGCTGGCAGCAACTGAGCCGTCCGGCGCAGGTCGTCCCAGCCGCACCCTGCGTCACACACTCGGCCTCCGTGCTCACCTCTACTCAGGTCACCGTCCAGGTGATGAACGCTGGCACCGTGGCGGGTCTCGCGGGTCAAATCACCGAGCAGTTGAGAAACAAAGGCTTCACCACCAAGCCACCGAGGAACACCGACGGACCGATCGACAACACCGTCGTGGTCGGTGCCACCGCAGACGAACCTGCCGTGCAACTGGTTCTCGGCTTCTTCCCCGGCGCCGAGGTTCGGTCCGACGGCCGCACCGACGGCACAGTCGATGTCCTAGTCGGTGACACTTTCGGTGGCTTCAATGAGGCCGCGCCCACCGAGATCGGCGTGCCGGGTGGCACAGTCTGCCTGCCGGAATCCACCTCCACTCAAGCGTCGCCAGCACCTCAAGCTCCCTGACAACCCGGGCGCCGGGGCGCACTCATCTCGAAGAGCTGGGAGCTTCCCCGGGCGCGGCAGCCTCTCCGTTGGCTTGGGAATCCGTCGACTCGGGTGGGGCCTCCTGCTGGTCAGCGAGTCCGCCGACTGCTGGCAGCACGTCAGTTCCCCAGACATTGGACGCAAGGTCCACCCCGCTGGCCGCGTCCTCGTCGGTCTGCGGGTTGTAGTCACCGGTGTCGGCGAGCGCGGAGCGCGCCTGCGCAGCCGAGAGCCCGGTGAGCCCAAGCAGGTCGACCACGATCGCTCGTAGCAATGACATCAGGGTGGCGTTGCGCCAGTCCCCGGGGTCGCTGACCATCTCTGCGGGGCGCAGGGTCGCCGCCAATTCGACAGTCGCGTCCCGAGCCTGCGTCGGACGCTGCCAGCTGCCTACGCCTATGCCGACCTCCTCCAGCCGGTCAGCGGTTTGCCTCATCATGGCCGCTATCCCGGGCATGGGACCCACTTCCCTGACCATCCCACGGGCCTGTCGTTGCATCATCGACAAGGTGACATGCAGGCGTTCGGTCAGCTCCAGCATGCGGTCGAGTTCAGCCAGCTCGGCGCGGGAACCGATCGCGACCGGGCTGATTGCCGCGGTCTCCTGGGCCGATCCCAACGCCCTGATGGCGTCATTGAGAGACTCGCGCATCGAGATCAGTCGGCCCCGCAACGCTGCGATAGCGTTCGCGTCGCCACCGTCAACGTGCTTGCCGAGCTGACGCAGAATGCGGGACGCTTCGCCGAGCGAGTAGGCGACGTAGCGACGCGGTCGGGTCACGATGTTGGTCGGTAGGATCGCTGTGCCGACCAGCGCCACCCCGGCGCCGATCAAGGCGTTGAGCCAACGATCCAGTGGGCTGCTTCCGGCGACGCCGCTGCTGACCATCATGCCGGCCACCACGATCGAATTGATGGCGGTTTGAAAGGTGACCAGGTCGCTGCGATGGATGAAGCGTCCGATCAGCGGTGTGACGAGCAGCAGCGCGAGGAGTTGCCAGGCGCTGAAACCCGAGTAGTGCCCGATCAGTCCGCCGATCAGGACGCCAGTGCTGGTGCCCAGGCCGATCTCGATGACCTTGCGGGGCTCCCGGTTCCGCGAGAACCCCATGCACAGAAATGTCACGATCGGCGCAAAGATCGGGTTCGGGTCGTCCAGCAGTGAGCGGCACAGCAGCCACGACAGGGTCGCGAAGACAGCGGTCTGGGTATTAGGGACGACTGCACCAGCAACCCGCGTCCATCCCTGGCGGAACTGCGCGACGATGTACGACTTCCACCGGAACCAGAACGATCCGTCAACCGCTTCGATCACAACGCCGAAGCCTACCCTCGGCGATCATCGGGCCGACCGGCAGTGAAATGCCCCGTTCGCAACCGACGGGCCTGACCGCTACCGTCAAGCCATGGAGCAATCAAGTGCTGCAGTCGAACGGTCGGTTGTCGAATCGCTGCTCGACCACGAGCGGTACGAAGAGATCTGGCAGCGGCTGCCCGCCAGCACCTACTTTGCGGCCTGGCGTGCGGTGAACGCGCGGGCACTGGGCGTCCTGGCAGCCATCACCCTGCAGCAACTGGCGCATGCGCAGGCTGCTTCGGGCACCGCCGATGTATACCCGTGGGTGTCTCGGGCGATCGACGCGGCCCGGACGACCGAACTGAACGAGGACGTGTTGACCCAGGCTTGGCTGGCCGACCAGCATGACCGGGGCGTCCGGCTCGCGACCGCCCATCCTGATCGCGGCGATGCGACGGGGATCGGGGCGTTGCGAGCGGTCCTGGGTGCCCGGCTGATGGCCGCTGAACTCGACGGCGACAGCGTCCGGGTGCGGCAGTTGACCAAGGACGCCAGCGACCCCGTCGAAGTGCGGGAGTCGTTGGTGCAGTTGGCAGATGCCTTGGCGCGTGACCTGGCCGAGGCAACCGGCGGCAGCCGAGAGACGGTGCTGCGGGCTTTGGTGGCTGACGCGGATTCTGGTTCCGATTCCGGGTTGTGACTTCAATGTGGCTCGCGTGTCGAACCGGCCGAGAGGCAGAACCCCCCGATCGCGTGAGCGATTCGGGGGGCCAGCGGCGGTGACGGAGGGATTTGAACCCTCGGTGGCTTGCACCACACCCGCTTTCGAGGCGGGCTCTTTCGGCCGCTCAGACACGTCACCGCCTGTCAGCTTACGTCAAGGTGAACCGCGTTCGCCAATCGACGACGAGACTCGGTCGGGCGTCCATTTCATTCGCGCCGTTCGGCGAAGAAGTCTCTCAGCTGTGCTGCCGCGGCATCGGCCATAACGCCGCTAACCACAATGGGCCGGTGCAGCAGCCGTGGGTCACGCAGCAAGTCCCACAGAGAGGTCACCGCGCCTGCCTTTGGGTCGAAGGCACCGAAGACCACCCGCTCCAGCCTGGCCGCGACGATGGCTCCGGCGCACATCACACACGGCTCCAGGGTGACTACCAGCGTGCAGCCGGGCAGTCGCCAACCCTGCCCGAGTCGTTCCGCGGCACGTCGCATCGCCACGATCTCGGCGTGCGCAGCCACGTCGTTAGTCAGTTCACGCGCGTTGCCGCCGGTAGCGATCAGCGCACCGGACGGATCCAGCACCACGGCCCCCACCGGAACCTCACCGTTGGCGGCTGCGTCGGCGGCGGCGCACAGCGCCCGCCGCATCGCGGCGTCCCAGCGGCTCAGTTGACCGCCCGCTCGAACGATGAGGTGAACTTCATCAGGTCGACCAGCCGGTGCACCAGTTGGTCGGAGTCCTCGTCAAGGTCACCGGCGATCTGCTCCAGGTCGAACTCGCTGACTCCCTGGTCAACCAGCATGTCGAAGTCACCGATGGGTTCAGAATCACCGTCAGGATCGGGCACCTCTAGGCCGAGGTAATCCACGACGTCGCGCGCGATGGGCCAATCGTTGGCCGCGATCGAGTCGTTCAGCAGCACCTGGGTGTTGCGGCCCCGTACTCGACACAGTACGAAGAACTCGCCAGCGATGGAGATCACGCCCAGGGCCCCCGCATCGCCGGGCAACCTGCGGAGTTGGTCGACCAGGTCGTCAAGGTCGTTGGCCATCTGGGGGGTCAGCTCGGTGGCGACCGCAACCCCATCCTCACGGTAAAGGGCTACCGCAAAGTCGATATCGTCGGCGGTCGCGTCCTCGTAGAAGTCATCGTCGTCGTCATCGAGATCGTCGAGATCGTCGTAGTCATCGGGGATAACCCCGCCGTCGAGGTCGCTATCGTCATCGAGATCGTCGACAGAGTCGAGCGAATCGTCGAGTTCTTCATCGACGAACAGCTTGTCATCGGCGTCCATCTTTTGGCTCCTCAACCTTCCACCTGGTCAACCTAATACCGGGGCCTACCCGTCCTCAATCGTCGCAGATCGAGCCACTGTCCAAAACCCGGGGCCCAAGATTCGCCTGAGCGACTCGCCTGTCCGGTGCCTGTGCCAAGGTGGGATCCGTGCACCTCAAAGTACTTGACCATCCATTGGTGGCTCACAAGCTAACCCACCTGCGCAACGTGAAAACCGACAGCCCGACCTTCAGAGCGTTGGTGGACGAGTTGGTCACCCTGCTGGCCTACGAGGCAACCCGAGGTGTGCGGGTGACACCGGTGCGCATCACCACTCCGGTCGCCGAGACCGAAGGCGTCGAGTTGGCAGACCCCAAGCCCTTGGTGGTCCCCATCCTGCGTGCCGGGCTGGGCATGCTGGGTGGCATGACCCGCCTCATGCCGACGGCGGAGGTCGGCTTCGTAGGCATGATCCGAGATGAGCAGACGCTGCAGCCCTTCACCTACGCCGAACGGTTGCCGCAAGATCTGTCGGGACGGCAGTGTTTCGTCCTTGATCCCATGCTGGCCACCGGAGGGTCACTGGGCGGCTGCGTGCGGTTCCTAGCTGACCGCAAAGCCGACGATGTCACCTGCGTCTGCCTGCTGGCTGCCCCCGAAGGCATTGAGCGCTTCCGCATGCTGGTTGACGAGCTTCAGATCTCGACCACCTTGGTGGTGGCTGCGGTCGATGAGCGACTCAACGAGCTCGGTTACATCGTGCCTGGTCTCGGCGATGCGGGCGACCGGCTCTACGGCGTAGTCGACTGAGTCTGGTCGAGAGCCTCCATCTCAGCATCCAGCTGTTCCGCCACGGGCGCATCGATTGCCTCTTCGGCCTTGGCCCCCGCTGACTGGACAGCAGACTCGCCGTCGGTCTCGGATGTCCAGGCCTGCGCGCTGCGCGGATTAAACGGGTCTGTGAACGCGCTTTGTGGGCTGCCGAGGGTCGCCAGCATCTGCCGCACGTTCGCCAACTGAGCGGTGATCGAGTCACGGCGTGCCGTGGCGGCCGCCAGTTCACGTTCCGAGTTCTGCCTGATCCCCTCGGCACGCCGCTTGGCCTCTGAAAGCAGTGTGGACGCCTCCGCCTGGGCGTCGCGCACGATCTGATCGGCCTGTGCGCGGGATTCGGTGGTCACCCGCTCCGCCTCGCCGCGGGCCTCGACCAGTTCCTGGGTGGCCAAGTCGATCTCCTGGGTCTTCTTAGCCAGCGTCTCGTTCAACTCGTTCATCGCGGCGGTTCGCCGCTCGGCGAGCGCCCGCTCGAAGTCGGCGGCCGCCTGGGCGGCCCGTGCGCGCTGCCCCTCATAAAGCGCCTCGGCCTCCTCGCGGCGGGCCGTCGCCTCGGCTTCGGCCTCCTCGCGCAGCTGATCGGCTTGCTGTTTGGCATCCTTGATGGTGCGGGCGGCTACAGCCTGAGCTCGCAAGATCGTCTCAGCCGCCTCACGCTCGGAGTTCAACGCAGTGTCGGCGGCCAGCTGCTGGGCCTCGGCCGTCAGACGTTCGTACTCAGTGCTCGCGTTCTCACGTAAGTGGTCAGCCTCCTGCTGGGCGAGTGTGAGCATCTGGCCGATGCGTTCACCCAGGTCGGCGTAAGAGAGCGGCACACCGTGGTCTTGTTCGGCTCGCGCCTCGGCCAGCGCCTGTTCGAGCATCTCGATCCGACCTGTGAGGTCACCAGCCTGCTGACGTTGCTTGGTGATCTCCACCGACTGTCTGGCGTTGTCTTCACGGGCGCGGGCGAGATCGGTCTGGAGCTGCTCGACCGTTGACCGAAGCTGGTGCACCCGCTGGTCGACCTCGGCGGGCTCGTAGCCCCTTCGCACCAGGCGGAACTGGCTCTCGGTCATCGTTGATCTCCTCGGGTATCGCTGTCGTTGTCGGCTGGTTGGGGATCTGGGTCCGGATCATCGACGCTGAGAATCGGCACCGCGAGCGCTTCGATGACGCCCGACAAGTTCCCCAGTTCGTTGGCGATGCTATCGCGTTGGCTGGCCTGCAGGGCAACCTCGCTGCGGGCCAGCTCCAGCATCGTTTGGGCGTCGGCGCGAATTCGGTCGGCATCACGGCGCATCTGGTCGGCGAAGTTCTGTGCAACCTCAAGGATCTGCGAGGCACGCCGACCGAGATCATCCTCGTGCAGAATTATGTCGCTGGCGGCCATGATCCAATCCTCCCATCCACTCGGCGGGCACCCGCCGGGGGTATGGATCTCGGGGGGAAAGAACTCCCGCCACCCTAGGCAACCCACGATCAGCAGTACCAGGGGGAACATCGGCATGGGTGACGGTGGGTGTTGATCGTTGTTGGCATGTGCTGCCTGACCTGCGCAAACGTCGTTGACGTTGCCGGTGCTAGATGGTCGCTCTGTGTCGTCCTGCCACATTCTTGCCACATCTCCGAGGCTGCTCAGGAGCCGAACCGGGATGGCGTGGTCGATCGGGAGCCCTCAGGCCACCAGCCCGTCGTGGATTCCGTCGAGGTGGCCGCTGATGCTGTCACTCTGGTCGTGGAACACGAGACCGACGATGTAGAACGGCGAGTGTTTCTCGTCCGGCCCGAAGTCATCTGACTCGTCGATGAAGATGCTGAGTTCTCGCACGACCTGCTCCAGAAACAACTTCAGGCGGGCGATGCCCGGCTTGAAGGATGTGGCGAAGGTAGCTCCGCAAAAAGGGTGGACCATGACCCGAAGGTCAGCCCAGTGAAACAAATCAAGCACGCGGGTTAGGCACGTCGGAGGCCAACACCTACACCCCTGGCGGAGGGTAGTCAGCCGTCATGCCCGCTTCGACCAGGTTGGGATGAACGCCCGCCCCTTCGAGCGCAGCCAGCCGCGCCGAGATGTCTCGTCGTCCTGCTCCGGGCCCAAGCCCGCTCTCGATCGCGCGGGCCAGGACGGCCGCCTCACCCCCGTGGTTTCGTGCGTGCCGCAGGTGCCCAGCGGCCTCAGCGTAGGCCGCTGGGGCCGTCCCGTAGCCGTCGCCTCCGGCACCGTTCTCGGCTGCATCCCTGCAGCAGAAAACCAACTCAAGGTGGCTGACCAGTTCCGCGCCCTTGAACTTGCCGGGCAAGGGGAACTTGGTGGTCGAGAGGAACCCGGGTACAGCCAGGTGTATTGCTCGATGAGGCGCGCGAGCACTTCGTCCTGCGGCTCGCTCCACCACGCGCGGATGTGTTGGTTCTCCGCGTGCGAAGCCGGCGCGGTCCACAGATACGAGGTGTTGTCAGGTGCCGTCACGCCCAACCTCCACATCGAGGTCTCCAGCCGTTCGCGCGGCATCCAGCAAGCCACGAAACCAACCGAACGCTTCTGGGTAGTAGGCGGTGTCAAGAACGAACTCCTGGCCACGGGCAACGCTCTTCAGACGGACCCGGTCGCCATCGACGTTCCAGCGGTCCGGCTTGTCGTGGAACCCAAGTGCCGGTCGGGTGCCGCCGGGAGCGAACCATCTTGGCAGGTCCCAGACGGACCTACTGCCGCCGACCATCGTCAGTCGAAGTCGGTCATCGTAGTGGTCGAAGACACCCGCACCGGGCAGGTCGAGGTCGACTCCATCGAGGGTGAGCTTGTCGCATGCGGTGTAGACGGTGTTGCCGCGTCCACGTGGGCTTGCGATATGGGGGTGGTACTTCATCCAGGCGGGGTGCTCGACACTACCGACCGGGACGACTTCGTCGATCTGCATCCATCCCCAGATCACGTGCAGGTCAGGCGCGCCTGGCACGTAACGCAGTCGCCCTCCAGATGATGTCGCCCGCCGGAACCAGCCGAAGAAGAGGAACAGGTCGCCGGGACCGACCCCTTCTCGTGTCAGGACGGATTGCGCGGCGTCGACCTGACCGAAGAGCGGCCGCCAGCTCGGTTCGCGGGGATAGGCAGACTCGATCAGGTCGGGGTCGAGGTGCGCGAAGTGGTCAGCTCGCGTCCGGCCGTTGGTCAGTTCGACCGCGACACTGCCGAGGTTCTGGCCTGCGATGGTGATGTCTTGGTAGCGGATCGGTGACTGCTTGTCCGGGATCGGCATCGGGATCATCGAGCCGTCGTCCAGGATGGGGTTGGCGACCTTGCCCGCGCTTGCGTCGAATGCCTTGCGGCTCAGGATCAGCTTCACGTCTCACGCCAACTCTGGTCGCCCGTCTTCCACTGCGTCGGCGCATCCAGGACGCCGCCGGGGAGGTCTGCGAACCATCGGGCGACGGTATCAATCTGGTCGGTGCTGAAGTTGGAGCGGTGGCCACGGCCAACGGCAAGGAACTGGAGTTCGTCGGGCAACGCTGGCCCGCTTCGCCCCCAGTAGGTGAAGCGATCGCAGACGAGCACGTGGTTGCCGCCCAAGTCAGTCCATTTGGTACCGGAGTCCTCCGACCCGTCGGATCTGGAGTGGGACGAGGGTAACTGGCGGAAGCCGCCATCGACGGGCTGGTAGATGTTGTCGCCTACGCGATGGACGATCTGGGGCGAGGTCATGACCGGCCGCCGTTCCTGATACTGCGGATTGGTCCAGTACTGCTCGAATCCGATCACGTCGGCGACCTGCGCTGCATATACGACATGTTCGCTGCGGCTCGACAGCCCGACGATAATGTCGCCAACGTTCGCGACCCGGCGAATCCGCGGCTTGCAGCAGGCGAGCGTCAGGACTCCGCGGAAAGGGTGCGGCGAGAAGCCTGTGTCGTGAACCACGACGTAGGAGAAGACTCGGTTCGTCTGGACCGGATCGCCAACCTCCCACGTCCGCCCCCGCCTCGGCACGAACGACACGGTGACGCCGTCAGGGCCGGGTGCTTCCCGGTGAGGGGCTTCGCGGTTCAGGGTGGCGACCGGCTCGTCATCCCATCGCGGTCCGCATGACACTGACGCCGCCGGGGTGATTCGGCGCGCAAGGGTAGGCGACGCGACTACCTCACTCGCTGTCCCTCGGGTCCACGAATGACCACAGCGCTCGCAGGTGATCTGATGACGACCGTCGCCGAGCCCGACTCCACGCAGCTCCACATCCTCGCCGCAATTGGAGCAGTCGATCATTGGTCACCTCCCTCGGTCTGCTCACCATGACAACGGTATCGAGATGCGCCGAGCCGACAGGACTCTGGAAAGCCCCCGGATCACTGGTCGTTGCTGGCTGTTCAACTTTCTGGTCTGACACGCCTCAGAGTCGCTCTCAGACCCTGTCAAAGCGTCGGCGCATGCATGCTACGAGAATTCGTAGACGGTCCGCCCCTCCTGGGCGGGCCGAGGGCGTCGGCCCAGGCGCGCCGGTCCCAAATCTCCCGGTTGATCCACGCCGCCTGCACCGGCTCCACCGTGACGGGCTCAGCGGGGTCGCGGTAGCACAGGCCGCCGTGGTGGGCACGCTCGCTGGCACCGGGCAACTGGTCGTGGTCGAGGGGGCAGCCGGGGAAGTCAACCGAACTCCTTGCCACACTCCTGCCACACATGGCGACCTAAACCATCGCTGACCTGCGAAAACACGCCAGATCAGTAATACCAGGGGAAACTCGACCAGTCAGGCTCCCGCTTGGCCAGGAAGGCGTCCCTTCCCTCCGCGGCCTCGTCGGTCATGTAGGCAAGGCGAGTCGCCTCACCGGCGAACAACTGTTGCCCCAGCAGACCGTCGTCGGGCAGGTTGAAGGCGTACTTCAGCATTCGGATCGCTGTCGGTGACTTGCCGCAGATCTTGCGGCCCCACTCCAGTCCCGCGTCCTCAAGCAGCGCGTGCGGGACGACCTTGTTGACCATGCCCATCCGTAGCGCGTCCTGCGCCGAGTAGGTGTCGCCGAGGAAGAAGATCTCACGGGCGAACTTCTGGCCGACCTGCCGAGCCAGGTATGCCGACCCGTAGCCGCCGTCGAAGGATGCGACGTCGGCGTCGGTCTGCTTGAACCGGGCGTGCTCGGCCGAGGCGATCGACAGGTCACTGACGACGTGCAGGCTGTGCCCGCCGCCCGCCGCCCAACCACTGACCAGGCAGATCACCACCTTGGGCATGAACCGGATCAATCGCTGTGCCTCCAGGATGTGGAGCCGTCCAGCTCGCGCCCGGTCAACGGTGGACGCGTCCTCGCCGCCGGCATACTGGTAGCCGGACTTGCCCCGGACGCGCTGGTCACCGCCGCTGCAGAAGGCCCAGCCACCGTCCCGGGGGCTGGGGCCGTTGCCGGTGAGCAGCACGCAGCCGATATCCGGCGACTGCCGGGCGTGCTCGAGAGCGAGCAGCAACTCGTCCACGGTGTGCGGCCGGAAGGCGTTGCGCACCTCCGAGCGGTTGAACGCGATCCGCACCACTCCCGGGCTCCCGGCTCGCTGGCCAGCACGGTGGTAGGTGATGTCGGTGAACTCGAAGCCAGGCTCCTCGTCCCAAAGTTCGGGGCGGAAAGGATTAGTGGATGCGTCGCTGCTCATAGGTTCCAAGGTAGCGGCCGGCTCGTGCCAGGTGGCGTCGCCGCTAGCTGGCCAGCCGCGCGCTACCGCCTTGTCGCCTGTCCGGCGGCCCGCGCCAGCGCCGAGTCGCTGCCTTCGATGGCTGCGAAGACGATCGCTGTCAGGTGGCTGGTTGCCCACGCGAGCAGCAACGCGACCCCCAACACAGAGGCGACCGTCTCGGGGACGCCGAAGACCTGTTCCAGCCAGGACGGCGCCGCTGGGCCGGTGTCACCGAAGTCGTACAAGACCAGCGCAGCCAGCAAGTGGGCTGCGTAAGAAACCAGCATCAGGATGGAAGAAACCGGGCCGCCGGCCGCTGGTCGTACCTTCTCGGCGCGGACGGTTACCAGGATCGCCAGAACGATCTGCGGGAGACCAAAGGCGACGAGTCCGAAGAACATGTAAGAGACGGTGATCCAACCCGCGACACCGGTCCCGAAGCGGATCACCACGAACAGCACCGGAACCAGCAGGCCCAGCCACGCGAACCAGACTGCGGTCCTTTGCAACGGCGACGCCGGTAACGTCCATTTGGGTGTCTTGGCCTGCCCCCACCGGTTCTGCGGCGGGCGGGGTTGGCTTGGCCAGTGCCCAGACGGTGGGTGTGGGGGCTGACTCACCGAGCCATGGTGCCACATGGTCCGCGGCGGACGACAGTCAAAGCCGCATCGCAATAGGGCGCGGACCCGCAGGCCTACCGTCCCGCGAGCAGGTAGCCTAAGTCCTCAGCCGTCGCCGATGGGAGGTTCGGATGCGTCGCTGTGCTGTGATCGGCAACCCGATCGCCCATTCACTGTCACCCCTGCTGCACCGCACCGCCTACGCGCAGCTCGGGATTGCCGACGAGTTCCGCTATGACGCCTTCGAAGTGACACCCGAGACGCTGCCGGGTTTCTTGGCCGGCCTTGGGGACGAGTGGGTGGGCCTGAGCGTCACCGCACCCAACAAGCAGGCCCTGCTCGACCACGGCGAACCAGACCCAGTCGCTGCCGCACTGCGTGCCGGCAATACCTTGATCCTGGGCCGCGGCGGCAAACCCAACCGCATCTACAACACCGATGTGACCGGCCTGCTGGCTGCGCTTGACCGCGCCGGGGTTAACCGAGCGTCCACCGCCATTCTGCTAGGCAACGGGGCCACCGCCCGCAGCGCGCTATGGGCGGCCGGACGCCTAGGGGTTCGCGAAGTAGTGGTTTGCGCCCGGGACGCCGCGCGGGCGCTGGCGAGTCTGGCCGACATCGCCACCCGGGCTGAAGTCGAGTTGGCGGTGCAGCCTTTCGGACGCCCACCCGAGCTACCTGCGGCGTGGGGTGGACAGGCAGACCTTCTCATTTCCACAGTTCCGGTCAGACTCCCACCGGAACTGGCGTCAGCGCTGGTCAAGCTGGCGTCCACGGTCTTCGATGTGGTCTACAACTTTTACCCGTCTCAGCTCGACAAGGCGGCCGCTGAGGCGGGAGTCGCCTTGCTGGACGGCCTCGACCTACTGGTTAGTCAAGGGGTCGACCAGATCCGCCTGATGACTGGACGCGACGCTGATCCGGCACCGTTGCTGACGGTCTGCCGAGCCGAGGTGCTGCGGCGGACATCTGGAAAGGAGTTCTGATCGATGGCACGCAGGAAGGAACAACGGCCGCGTCCACCTCGTCCCGCGCTGAAGCTGAACCCAGCAATCGGCATGACGCTCGGTGCGATCGGGTTGGGTGTCGGGTTGTTGGGCCTGGCCTGGCTAGCAGCGGGCGACGACAGCTGGTTCGGCCTGATCTGGGCCCTGCCGGGCGCCTACGTCCTGCTGCAGCCGTTGCGCGGCATCGTCCGCGGCTCCGACGAGCAACTTCGGATCGCACTGCACAAGATCGACCTGTCGAAGCTGACCAAAGTGGCCGTGTACGAACGCACCCAGTGGGGCCTCACGTATGGGGTTGCGGTGCTGAGGTTCCCGGATCACGTGGAAGAGGTGCTGGGGTCATTCTTGTCTACCAAGTCGTTCACGAGGCTGGTGGAATGGCTGGGGGTGCCGATAGAGGTGTTGCAGGGAGCTTGGACCCCACGTCAACTGGCTGCGGCCCGCCCAGATCTGGTACCAACTCCGGGGACAGCATCGAAGAAGAAGTAGCGCTGAACCTGGCGCACTCGGAGGGACTCGAACCCCCAACCTTCTGATCCGTAGTCAGATGCTCTATCCATTAAGCTACGAGTGCAGTGCCCCAATGGGCAGTTGCCAACACTAGCGCATCGCGCACAGCTGACCAAAATCGCGCAGCGGCCGCCGGCAGCCACCAACGCCGCGTTCGCCGCCCGACAGCGTCTTGGAGATCCTCAACCGGGCCATTTGCGAGCTGACAGGCGCCCACCGGGGCGTCCGGCAGGTGATGGCGGAGGTGGCGAGATTTGAACTCGCGATCGGGTTGTCCCCGAAACCCGCTTAGCAGGCGGGCGCCATAGACCTGACTAGGCGACACCTCCGTGACCGTCGAGAGCGATGCCGCACCCGAACGTCTGCTCAAGGTTAGCGACTCGACCCGCCCACCGCAAAGCCTGCCGGTTGATTGGAGAATTCCGTGCGCGGTTGGATGCACAGCCCAAGCACGATCCATTACTGTGTGTCAAGCGTCTATGCTGAGGCCAAACGCGCTGCCCTGGGGAGAGGAGCCGATCTTGTCGCATCCAGACGAGAGCCAGCCCCCTGCTGCACGTCGTGGTTTTGAAGCCCCCAGCTACGAGACGGAGCCTACGTCCTCACCTCCAAGGCACGCCGCTGGTGGCACGTATGGCGCTCCACGCGCGCTCGAGCCAGGCGAGCGCAGCTTCCACGACGTTTCCCCCTCGGGTCGTCCGGCGTCGGCGGCGTCTGCTGCTCGTCCCGACCGCAGGTTCCGGGGCGCCGTGGTACGCACATTCGCCAGCGCGATCATCCCGGGGCTCGGCCTGATCCGCACTCGCGCCCACAACGCCGGGGTCCTGATCTTGACCATGCTGGGGGCGGCCGCTGTGGCGCTCGTCCTGTTCATTCGACGCAATCCGGCGATGGTGGTCGGCAGCGCGCTGCAGGCCGATTGGATGCTCGCGATCGGTGTGGCGCTTGCGGTACTCGGGCTGGTTTGGGTCACCATCATCGTCGGCACCTTCCTGGTCAGTCGGCCGCGGACGATGACCCAGTCGCAACGGGCCATCGGATCTGCCGTCGTCGGAGTCCTGTCACTGCTGGTCAGCGCCCCCATGGCGGTCGCCTCCGCCTATTCGTTCCAGACCGCCACGCTGTCCGGCGGCATCTTTGAGTCGGAAGGCAACGCTCAGTCGCGGACTCGTCCGACGCTCGACAGCCGTGATCCGTGGGCCAACAAACCCCGGGTCAACGTCCTGCTGCTCGGCGGCGATTCAGGTGAGGGACGCGAAACCGACCTCGGTGTCCGCACCGACACCATCATGCTGGCGACGATCGACACTGACACCGGCGCAACCGTGATCATCCAGTTGCCCCGCAACCTGCAGTACCCGATCTTCCCGCCCGGCTCGCAGCTGGCAGAGGTTTTCCCCTACGGGTTCAATGACGGCGGGAACTCCTTCTTGAACGCGGTCTGGCACGATGTTCCGACGATGTATCCCGATCTGTTTGCCGATACCGACTACCCGGGCGCCGACGCCCTGAAGCTGGCGGTCGAAGGGATCACTGGACTGCCGGTCGATTACTTCGCGCTGGTCAATATCGATGGCTTGGTCGCGTTGGTGGACGCCATGGGCGGTGTCCGGTTGAACGTGAACTTCCCGATCGCCATGGGTGGCAGTGACGATGGCTTTGACTGCGGTAAGGACGGGTGGATCCCGGAGGGGCCCGACCAGTTGCTCGACGGTCACCAGGCCATGTGGTACGCACGCAGCCGCTGCAACTCCCCCGGTGGCGACTTCGGACGGATGCAGCGCCAGTCCTGCCTCGTCGACGCGGTCATCGACCAGGCGGATCCGGCAGTGATGGTGACCCGCTACGAGGGAATCGCGAGGGCTGCCAGCGACATGGTGTCCACTGACATCCCACAAGAACACATCTCGGCAATGGTCGCACTCGCCCTGCGCGTCCAGAGCGGCCATCGCGTGGGTCGGCTGGCCTTCGTCCACGGCGAGAACGGCTACTACTCTGACGGGCCCAATTTCGACCTCATGCACCAGCAGGTCACGGCAGCCATTGAGTCCATGGCAGAACCCCCGGCTGATGCGCCAACTCAACCGGCGCAGACCGAGCTACCCGCGCCAGCCGACACGGCCGGTGAAGCGCCTGCCGGTCAAGCACCTGTTGAGCAGACCACCGAGCAGCCTGCGGTGGACATTGCGGATGCCTGCGCGTACCGCCATGAGGAGCCGAATGCCAACGTGCCGATCCCGGCGACTGTGCCCGTCTACAGTCCGCCGGCCACTGAACCCGAGGGCTGATCGCGCGGTTCCACGGCTCTGCGGCGTCAGCGCTCAAGCGAACGCATCCTGCGCGCAATGTCATCAGCGATTGCGCGCATCTGGTCGTCCAGTTGCCCGCCCGGCGCCTGGATAAACGTTCGGTCGACGCGGCCTCGGGCGATCACCAGACGCGATCCGTCCGGGGTGGCGGACACAGCGTCCACATCGATCCAGGCACCACTCTTGTGATAGCCGGGCCCCAAAACCTCGTAGCCGTCCGGCGATAGCGTGATGTGCAGCGTGCGGGTCCGCATGAAGATCACCGTCGTGATCGCCAAGGCGAGGCCAGCCACCGCCAACAGAGCGCCGACCACCACCAGCGCCACGTTACGCGGCTCGGGCCAGCCGGCGAGCACAGCGGCCACGCCTGCCACCAGGGTGAGACCGGCGATCGCCCACGCGCGCACCGGAGTCCGGGGACGCAGGGCGTAGTACGTGGCATCACCGGATCTCGAATCGGTGGCAGCCATAGCGTCTCCTTCCAGGGCACGGCGGAGGGCGGCGAGAGTGGGATTCGAACCCACGGAGCTTTCGCTCGGCCGCTTTCAAGGCGGCTGCACTAGTCCACTATGCGATCTCGCCAGAGGCAGAACCATGCTAGCCCACCACTGGCCATGCTTCGGATGGCAGGCTGAGAGCATGTTCGCGATCACTCTTGAAGGATTCGGTGGCACCGAGAAGATGCGCTGGACCGAGGTGCCGACACCGGAACCCGGCCCAGGCGAGGTGCGGGTCCGGACGGTAGCGGTTGGCGTGAATCGCGCCGACCTGCTGCAGCGCCAGGGATACTACCCACCGCCGCCGGGGGTGTCCGACCTGCTCGGCCTGGAGTGCTCCGGCGTCATTGACGCGATCGGCGAGGGAGTGGCCGAACAGCAACTCGGCGACGAGGTGGTTGCGCTGCTGGCCGGTGGCGCCTACGCCCAGTACGTGGTCGTTCCGGCTGGCCAGGTGACGCGTCCCCCGGCCAATGTCGACTTGGTCAGCGCGGCCGGGCTTCTTGAGGTCGCGGCTACCGTGCTGTCCAACCTCGACCGCACCCAACTGCGCAGCGGCGAGACTTTCCTGGTCCACGGTGGTGCTGGCGGCATCGGCACCTTCGCGATCCAGTACGCGAAGGCGTTGGGCGCCAAGGTGGCCACCACCGCGTCCGAGGCCAAGCTCGATCACTGCCGGCGATTGGGCGCCGACATAGTGATCGACTATGCGCGCGACTGGCTCACCGAACTGCTCATGGCCACCGAGGACCGCGGCGTGGACGTCATCCTCGACATCATCGGGGCGAAGTACCTCGACCAGAACATCTCGGCACTTCGCCCCGACGGCAGGCTGGTGATCATCGGGATGCAGAAGGGCACCAAGGCCGAACTCGACATCGCCAAATTGCTTAACAAGCGGGCCACCATCACCGCCACGAGCCTGCGCATGCGTTCGGTGGAGCAGAAGTCCGAGATCGTCCGGCAGGTCACCGAACGGGTCTGGCCGATGATCGCCGCAGGACTGATTAAATTGGCCCCGGAGACGAGGTTCCCCCTGCGGGAAGCCGCCACCGCCCACGAGATCTTGGCCTCCGGAAGCAACGTAGGGAAACTTATCCTAACGGTAGAGTGAGTGAAGATCGGCTTTTCGGAGTCACGAAGATACTGCCCATCACAGCGGAGTGACAGGAAGTTGCACAGATGACAGCAAAGCTCGCGCCAACCGAACAGCGCGCCCAATCAGTACAGGACATCCCCGTGATCGGCGAGGTGCCCAAGCTGCAGCGCGTAGTTGACTGGGTCAACAAGATAGCGGCCTTGACTAGGCCGAAAGAGATCAGGTATTGCAACGGCTCCGAGGAGGAATGGCACGAGCTGATCGATATCCTCGTGAAGAAGGGCCGGGCCACGATCCTGAATCCCGAGAAGAAGCCCAACTCCATTTATGTTCGCACCGATCCAGACGATGTCGCGCGTGTCGAAGACCAGACCTTCATCTGCTCGCAACGCGAAGATGACGCCGGGCCGCTGAACAACTGGATCCATCCGCGTGACATGAAGCGCATCATGAAGCCGCTGTACAAGGGCTCCATGGAGGGACGCCCGATGTTCGTGATCCCGTTCTGCATGGGTCCGCTGGACGCCCAGGATCCGAAGTTCGGCATCGAGATCAGCGACTCAGCCTACGTCGTGCTGAACATGAAGATCATGACCCGGATGGGTCAAGAGGTGCTGGACGTGATGACCGAGCGCGACGCCCCCTTCGTCGAATGCCTGCACTCCGTCGGACTGCCGTTGCCGGAGGGCGCGACAGATGTGATGTGGCCGTGCGACGCTGAGCACGTCTACATCTCGCACTTCCCCGAACGCCGCCGCGTTTGGTCGTACGGTTCGGGTTACGGCGGCAACTCGCTGCTCGGCAAGAAGTGCTACGCACTGCGGATCGCCTCGGTGATGGCCCGGGACGAAGGCTGGCTCGCCGAGCACATGCTGATCCTGCGGCTGACCAGCCCGGAAGGCAAGGCCTATCACTTGTGCGCAGCCTTCCCGAGCGCGTGCGGCAAGACGAACCTGGCGATGCTGAAGCCAACCATCCCCGGCTGGAAAGTCGAGACTCTCGGCGACGACATCGCCTGGATGCGGTTCGGCCCGGACGGCAGACTGTACGCGGTGAATCCCGAGACCGGCTTTTTCGGCGTGGCCCCGGGCACCGCTGAGAAGACCAACCCGTACGCGATCGCCGCAATTGAGCAGGGCAATTCTGTCTTCACCAACGTCGCCCTGACCGACGACGGCGATGTTTGGTGGGAGGGCCTCACCAAGCAGCCGCCAGCTCACCTGACTGACTGGCGGGGCCGGTCCTGGACCCCTGAGCACGGCCCGGAGGGTGGGCGGCACACCGACAAGGCAGCCCACCCGAACAGCCGATTCACCACACCGATCAGGCAATGCCCCATCCTCGCCGACGATTTCGACAACCCTCGCGGCGTGCCGGTGGACATCATCATCTTCGGCGGTCGGCGTGAGAACACCATTCCGTTGGTCACCGAGTCGTTCAACTGGCAGCACGGGGTCTTCATGGGTGCCACTTGCAGTTCAGAGACCACCGCTGCAGCGGTGGGCGCAGTCGGCGTCGTCCGTCGCGACCCGATGGCGATGCGCCCGTTCATCGGCTACCACGTGGGCGACTACCTGTCGCACTGGTTGAAGATCGGGCGGACGGCCAGCGAGGCGAATCTGCCGCGCATCTTCTACGTCAACTGGTTCCGCAAGGGTTCCGAGGGCGAGTTCCTGTGGCCCGGTTTCGGCGACAACTCCCGCGTCCTGAAGTGGATGGTGGAGCGGCTGGAAGGCAAGGTGGACGCCAAGAAGACGCCCATCGGCTTCGTCCCGAACCCAGAAGACATAGACGTCGAAGGCCTCGACATCAGCCCGGAACTGCTGGAGGGTGTCACCGCTTTCATCCCGCACGAGTGGGCCGACGAGCTGCCCCGGATCGGGCAGTGGTTCGACTTCCTAGGCGACCAGATGCCCTCCGAATTGGCCGAGGAGTATGCACGGATCCGCCGTGGCGTCCTTGACGCCTGCGAGCGGACCCCACGCCCGCGCGAAGATTGAGCACGCGCGGGTCGGGCGGCGCCAAGTAGTCGGTGGGACGCCCCGCCCGCGCGGATTGAGCGGTCGAGCAGTCCTGCGGTGCCGACGGCGCCGCAGGGCACCGACCGCGCCGATTCGCCTCAAGATGGGCTGCCACCAGGGGCGGCCCTGCGGGGCAGTAGGCTATCGCGCGTGTCCAAAGTCTTGACAACTCTGCCCGCCGGCGAACGGGTCGGCATCGCCTTCTCCGGTGGCCTCGACACCTCGGTCGCGGTCGCCTGGATGCGAGAGAAAGGGGCGGTGCCCTGCACCTACACCGCGAACATCGGACAATACGATGAACCGGACATCGACTCAGTGCCCGGCCGCGCTCTGCAGTACGGCGCGGAGTTGTCGAGGCTGGTCGACTGTCGCGCCTCACTGGTCGAGCAGGGCTTGGTCGCGCTGCAGTGCGGCGCCTTCCACATCAAGTCAGCGGGCAAGGCCTACTTCAACACCACCCCGATCGGACGTGCAGTCACCGGCACCATGTTGGTGCGGGCGATGGCCGATGACCGCGTCTACATCTGGGGTGATGGTTCGACCTACAAGGGCAACGACATCGAGCGGTTCTACCGCTACGGATTGATGGCAAACCCGCAGTTGCGCATCTACAAGCCGTGGCTCGACACCGCGTTCGTTGCGGAGTTGGGTGGCCGCGAAGAGATGAGCCAGTGGCTCACGGAGCGCAATCTGCCCTACCGTGACTCCAAAGAGAAGGCCTACTCAACCGACGCCAACATCTGGGGCGCCACCCATGAGGCCAAGACCCTGGAGAGCCTCGACGTCTCGCTCGAAACCGTAGCGCCGATCATGGGCGTCAGGTTCTGGGATCCTGCGGTGACCATCGAGCCCGAGGTAGTCACCCTCACCTTCGAGAACGGCTACCCGGTCGCGATCAACGGCGAGCACTTCACCGACCGGGTCGCGATGGTCATGAAGGCGAACGAGATCGGCGGACGCCACGGCCTAGGCATGAGCGACCAGATTGAGAATCGCATCATCGAGGCCAAGAGCCGCGGCATCTACGAGGCGCCCGGCATGGCGCTGCTGCATATCGGCTACGAGCGGCTGCTCAACGCGATCCACAACGAAGACACTCTGGCGAACTACCATGCCGAGGGCGCCCGCCTTGGTCGGCTGCTCTACGAGGGCCGCTGGTTCGATCCGCAATCAATGATGATCCGAGAGTCACTGCAGCGCTGGGTCTCCTCGGTGGTCACCGGTGAAGTGACCCTCAGACTGCGGCGAGGCGACGACTACACCATCCTGAATACCACCGGGCCGAACTTCAGCTACCAGCCTGAACGACTCAGCATGGAGCGGGTGGACGACGCCGCGTTCGGTCCCACCGATCGCATCGGCCAGCTCACCATGCGCAATCTGGACATCGCCGACTCCCGCGCCAAGCTGGAGCAGTACGTTTCGCTGGGGCAGATCGCTGGCAGCGACACCCAGCAGTTGATAGGCCAACTCGAACCGGGTGGCCACCACCGGATCCCGGACGCGCGACCGGCGTCCGACGAAGAGGTCGCGCTCGATCGGGCCGCCATGGAAGCGGGCACCGACTAGGCTGCAGGGGGTTAAGGTCGGGTTGTGTATTCCCACGACATCGCCACCCTGACCAGTTGGCTCGACGAGGCCCGGTCGGCCGTCTTCTTCGGCGGCGCTGGTGTCTCCACTGCGTCCGGCATTCCTGACTTCCGGTCGGCCGCCGGGCTCTACGCGTCCCAGGGCCCAGGTGGTCGTCCTCCCGAGTACCTACTCAGCCACGACTGCTTGGTGGACGAACCTGCGGAGTTCTTCGCGTTTCACCGCGCGAATCTCGTCCACCCGGAAGCCAAGCCGAATCCCGCTCACACTGGGCTCGCCGAGCTTGAGGCCCAGGGACGCCTGGCCGCGGTGGTCACGCAGAACATCGATGGTCTGCACCAGTTGGCAGGCTCACGGGTCGTCTACGAGTTGCACGGCTCGGTGGAGCGCTACCACTGCCTGGGACGCGACCGTCATCAGTTCACGCTGGCGCAAATCCCGGACGAGCCGGTCGTGCCCAACTGTCCGCGTTGTGGAGCGATGGTCCGTCCCGATGTCGTCTTGTACGGTGAGGCTCTGGACGCGGAGGTGGTCGACGCAGCCGTGGCTGCCGTGCGGCGCGCTGATCTGCTGCTGATCGGCGGGACCTCGCTGAATGTCTACCCGGCCGCCGGTCTGCTGCACTACTACCGGGGTGACCGGCTCGCGTTGGTGAACCTCTCCGAAACTCCGATGGACTATCAAGCCGATCTGGTGATCCACGCCCCGATCGACGAGGTGCTCGCCGAGGTCTGCAAGCGGCTCTTCGGCTGACACCGCGCGGGATCCGCGACGCGGTTTTTCTCATCTGTCAATCTGGTTGTTGCGCAGGCGTCACTCACAGATGGGAGCATCAGCCGCATGACATGGCGTCCGGAGCTGGTAGCACTGGATATCGACGGCACCCTGGTCGATCGTCAGGGCAACCTACCGCTCGACGTCAAGTCGGCCGTGCAGCGGGTCGTGGCCAGTGACACCCCGTTGGTATTGGCGACCGGACGCGCCTGGCTGGACACCCGTCCGGTCTTCGAGCAACTGGAGCTACCGCCCGGGCCGGTGGTCTGTTCAAACGGAGCCGTAGTGCTGGGGCATCCCCCGTCGGATGAGCGTCGAATGGTGACCTTCAGCCCGGCTGAGGTTATCGGCACCGTGATCGAGCATGTCCCAAACGCGCGCATCGCAGTCGAAGAGTTGGGCGTCGGTTTTCGGCTCAATAGGCTCTTCCCCGAAGGTGACCTGCGGGGACGGCTGACTATCCAGTCGCTGGCTGAGTTGGCGGCTCAGCCCGTCCCCAGAGTCATCGTTTGCGACCCAGACGCCCGGCAGGAAGATTTCGTCGCACTGGCCACCTCGATCGGAATGCACGGGGTCAGCTACTCGGTCGGCTGGTCGGCGTGGCTCGACATCGTGCCGTCCGGCGTCAATAAGGCCACCGCGCTGGCTGGTATCTGCGCCGAACTCGGGATCGCCTCAGACAATGTGCTCGCTTTGGGTGACGGTCACAACGACCTCGAAATGCTGGCCTGGGCTGGCCGTGGCGTGGCGATGGGTGGCTCCCCTCGCGAAGTCCAGGCAGCCGCCGCAGACGTCGCGGCCACCTTCGAGGACGGCGGCACTGCCGTCGAGTTGGAGCGTTGGTTCGGGCAGCCAGATCGGCTCGATACGCTGCGCCTCACCGCCTAAAACTTGCTGGACGCAGCGAACGCGCACCACAACCGATGACGCAAGCCCTAGCTGCGAGTCGAGTTCGCGACTATCCTACCTGTGGAGTGACAGCCCTTTCCAACGATGGCTGCCTGAACAGCGATGTCGGGGCAGCCGCATTCGACTTCTGAACAGGAGAGATCGATGGCCATTGGCGTAACCGAGCCCGTCGCAAAGCAGCCCGGCAGCGCGAAGCGTCCCTTCGGGATGCGCGACAAGGTCGGGTACATGTTCGGTGACTTCGGAAACGACTTCACCTTCATCCTGCAGATGATGTTCTTCATGCTCTTCTACACCAACGTAGTGGGCATTCAACCCGGTCATGTCGGTCTGCTCTTCCTGGTCGCGCGCATCATCGACGGCTTCACCGATGTCGGCATGGGCATCCTGGTCGATCGGCTTCCTGTCAAGGCAGGCGGCGACAAGTTCAAGCGGTGGATCAAGTTCATGGCTATCCCGGTGGCTGTGGCGTCCGCCTTGATGTACATGTCGTTCGTCGCGGATTGGGAAAGCTACACCATGAAGGTGGTCTACATGGCCGCCACCTACTTCCTGTGGGGCTCGGTCACCTACACGGCGATCAACATCCCCTACGGTTCGATGGCTTCGGTGATCTCGGCCGATCCTGACCATCGCGCCCAGCTTTCGGTTTTCCGCTCAACCGGGGCGAACCTGGCGATGCTGATCATCTCGTCGGTGCTGCCGCTGTTCGTCTACACCACCAACGCCGAAGGCGTTGCGGTGTTGGATGGACCCCGGATGACGATCGCTGCGGTGGTCTGCGCTGTCTTGGCGGTGGTCTGCTACGGCCTGTGTTTCCTCAACGTCGAGGAACGCATTCAAGCCAAGCCCCAGCCCAAGGGCGAGAGCGCCGGTATCGGCAAGATGCTCGGCTCGATCACTACCAACAAAGCCCTGCTCACCCTGATCCTGGCGGCGCTGCTCCTGCTGCTCGGCAATCTCTTCTTGTCCGGCATGATCGGCTACACCTTCCTCACCTACTTCGGCAACGGAAAGCTGCAGTCCTTAGCCTCGCTGGCTTCTCTGCTCCCCACATTCGCCCTGCTGGTCGTCGCACCCTGGTTGGGGAAGCGCTTCGGCAAAGCCGAGACTGGCAGTGCCGCGATGATCTTCGGTGGAGCGGTTATGCTGCTCGCCTATTTCCTGCACCTCCAACAACACCAGGCGATCTTGTGGATCGTGCTGTACTCGGTCGCAGGCTTCACGATTGCGATTTTCAACTTCTTGGTCTGGGCCTTCATCACCGACGTCATCGACTTTCAGGATGTGCGCACCGGTCAGCGAGACGACGCCACCGTCTACGCGTTGTACTCGTGGGCTCGCAAGGTCGGGCAGGCGCTGGCCGGCGGGCTCACCGGTGCGGCACTTGGCTGGATCGGATTCAGTGTGGATGCCGCGAAGGCTGGTCAGCAGCAGTCGGAGGAAGTCGTCAACGGCATCTACCTGCTGGTCAACGTGGTTCCGGGTGTCTGCTTCGTCCTGGTCGGGTTGGTGCTGTTCTTCCTATACCCGCTGAAGAAGGCGGTCATTGCCAAGAACGTCGAGATCCTTGCCGCCCGTCGCGCTGGCACCACTTTGGCGGAAGACCCGCTGAAGTGACGCGTCCAGCTGATTAGACGGCAGCTCATCCCAGCAGAAGGCAGCCCACCGCAAGCCGGTCGGCTGCCTTCTGCGTCCCCCGCCAGCGGTTCAGAGCCGGACTACCTCACCGTACGAAGGGACCACCGCAACGACTCCGAGTTGCTTCCGGATCCGGCGGGCCAGCGCATACGCCGAGTCGGGTTCACCGTGGACGCAGTAGACCGAACTGGGTCGCGGCGTCATGTCGGCGAGCCAGTCGATCAGGTCGGAAGCGTCGGCATGCACGCTGAACTCGTTGTCCTGCAGCACCTCGGCCCGCACTGGCACGTACTTGCCGTACATCTTGAGTTCGCTCGCGCCGTCGACCAGTGCACGGCCACGGGTCCCGTTTGATTGGAAGCCGGTGAAGACCACCGCGTTGTTCGGGTCAGGCAACATGTGCTGCAGGTGGTGGACGACGCGGCCGCCAGCTGCCATCCCGGAGGCCGAGATTATGATCGAGGGTTTCGTCGGCCTGTTCAGGGCGATCGAATCCTCCTTCGAGCGCGCCTCGCGCAGCGTGGGCAGGTTGATGAAGGGTCGGCCGCGGAACTCAGGGCCGATCTCATAGGCCAGCGCCGGATCGCAGTAGACATCGAGCGCCGCCAACCCCATTGGAGAGTTCACGAAGATCGGAATGTCAGCGTTGATCCGGCCGGTTTCCATCATCTGCTGCAGGGTGAGCAGCACCACCTCAGTACGATCGACAGCGAAAGCCGGGATCAACACGTTGCCACCGCGGGCGACCGTGCGGTTGATCAGGTCGCCGAAGGCCTCATGCTCGACCTCCGGTTCCGGGTGCTCACGATCACCGTAGGTCGACTCGATCAATACTGTCGGTGCGCCCTCGGGGACCTCACGATCGGCCAGCACTGGGTGCTGGTGGCGTCCCAAGTCGCCGGAGAAGACGATCGCGTCCTCCTCGGGGTCGGCTCCGTCCACCCACATCCGGATGCTCGCCGAACCCAGGATGTGGCCGGCCCGCCACATCCGCATCTGAAGGCCGTCCAGCAACTCGAAATCACTGTGGTATTCAACAGACCGGAACAAGGGCAGCGTGTCCTCGACGTCTTGAGCGGTGTAAAGCGGTTGCGGATCGGCGTGCCGCGAGTAGCCGCCGCGGCGAGCGTCCTCGGCCTCGCTCTCTTGGAGATGCCCGGCGTCACGCAGTACGATCTCAGCCAGCCGCCGGGTGCCCTCGGTCACGTAGACCGGGCCCCGGAAGCCATGCTTCACCAAGGCCGGCAGGTATCCGCAGTGATCCATATGGGCATGAGTGAGCACGACGGCATCGATGGTTGCGGGGTTGGTGGGGAACCGCTCCCAGTTCAGTTCACGCAGTTCCTTCTGACCCTGAAACATGCCGCAGTCCACTAGGACGCGTCGTTTGCCGGCCAGGGTGACCAGGAACTTGGATCCCGTGACCGTCTGCGCGCCGCCGAGGAACGTGAGGGACAAATGCTGATTGGCCATGCCCCAAGCTTGGTCGCTGGCGGGGCTGGCCACCCGGTTTTCGCACCACTGGTCGCCGGGCTGCAATCACGCACGTCCTTCAGCATCGGGCGCTGTCGCGGTGCTGACCGCCGGTTCCGGGGCTCCCTGAGAACCTTCCAGTCGGCCCCGGGTCGAGAATCGCGCACTGGTTGGACGAAAAGGCCGCGTAACGTGGCAGTGACGGCAACCAGTGCGCGAAATTCGACTGCCGGTAAGGGGGACCTCGGAAGTGCACCGGCGGGGCGAGGCTACCCCGAGGCAGACTCGAAGTCCGAGGCCGCCGCCACTCGAGGCCTACCGGATCGAAGTGGCGCCCCCGGACTATCAAGATCGAAGTGGCGCCCCCGGACTATCAAGATCGAAGTGGCGCTATCGGCGCGCTTCGAAGACCGCGCGGCCACCCAGGTAGGGACGCAGCACCTCGGGCACGGTCACCGAGCCGTCGGCGTTCTGGTAGTTCTCCAGGATCATCAGAATCGACCGCGCCATCGCGCACAGCGTGCCGTTCAGCGTTGCCACCGGACGCGGCCCCTGCTCGTCCCGGTAACGGATGCCGAGGCGACGGGCCTGGAACTCGGTGCAGTTGGACGTGGAGGTGATCTCGCGGTAGCGATCCTGGCTCGGCACCCAGCCGTAGCAGTCGTACTTGCGGGCCGCCGACAGCCCCAGGTCGCCGGACGCCACGTCCAAGACCTGGAAGGGGATGCCGAGCGAGGTGAGGAACTGCTTCTCGTAGTCGAGCAAGCGTTCATGCTCAGCCTCGGCGTCCTCCGGACGGCAGTAGACGAACATCTCGAACTTGTCGAACCAATGGACGCGGAAGATGCCGCGGGTGTCTTTGCCGTAACTGCCGGCCTCGCGACGGTAGGCGGGGCTGAAACCGGCGTAGCGCAACGGCAGTGACCCGGCGTCCAGGATCTCGTCGGAGTGGTAGGCCGCCAAGGGCACCTCTGCGGTACCCACCAGGTAGAGGTCGTCCCGCTCCAGGTGGTAGACGTCGTCGGCGGCCTGGCCGAGAAAGCCGGTGCCCTCCATCGCGCTCGGCTTCACCAGCGCTGGCGGGATCATCGGCGTGAATCCCCACTCCAGCGCCTTGGCCAGCGAGTGCTGGATCAGCGCGAACTCGAGCAGGGCGCCGGGGCCGGTCAGGAAGTAGAAACGAGAACCCGAGACCTTGGCGCCACGCTCCATGTCGATGGCGCCGATCGCCTCGCCGATCTCAAGATGGTCACGTACCTTGATCGACTCGGCCGCGAAGTCGCGCGGTGTCCCAACGGTCTCGATCACATAGAGGTCGTCCTCGCCGCCGGTCGGCACGCCATCGATCACGATGTTGCCGAACTGCTTCATGATCTGGTCGAATCGCTCCTCGGCGGCGTCCACCGCGCTGGACAGCTGTTTGACCTGGGCGGCTAAGTCCTTCGTGCGGGAGAGCAGTTGCGTCTTCTCATCGCCCTTGGCCCGGGCCACCTGCATACCCAGCGACTTCTGCTCGGCACGAGTGGTCTCGAAGGCGCTGATCGCCGACCGGCGAGCGTCATCGGCAGCGATGGCCTCATCGACCAACTCGACGGACTCGCCGCGGGCCTGCTGGGATCTGCGGAGACGGTCTGGGTCGGTGCGCAACACCTTGGGGTCGATCATGGCGCACATCCTAGCGAAGGCCCCCACTGGCCATTCCGTCGTAGTGTGGTGTCATCGTCCAAGTTAGGTGCTCACGTGGAAATCAACTCACCCGGGGCTGCACAGGAAGGTGGGGCCACTGCCCGTCGGCTTGCCGTTGTCTTCAATCCGACCAAGGCCGTCGACGAAGCGTTGTTCACCTCGATCAGCAAGGCAGCAGCCCGGCAAGGCGGCTGGGAGCCGCCATTCTTCTTGCCGACAGTGGCGGCCGACGCGGGACGAGCCGCCACGCAGCAGGCGTTGCGCTTGGGTGCCGACATGGTCATCGTTTCCGGTGGTGACGGCACGGTTCGCGCGGTCGGCACCTCCCTCCAAGGCAGCGGTGTGCCCTGCGCGATCATCCCTTCGGGCACCGGCAACCTGCTGGCCCGCAACCTGGGAATCCCTCTCGACCACGATCGGGCGCTCGAAGTGGCCTTCCGGGAACGACCCCGGCGGATCGACTTGGCCAAGCTCGTGCTCGACCACGACGAGGAGAATGCGATTACCTTCACCGGCATGGCCGGTATCGGCTTCGACGCGGCCATGATGCGCGACACCGACGAGGGTTTGAAGCGGGTCGTCGGAAGCGTCGCCTATGTGGTCGCCTTCGCTCGGCATATCGGCATGCGGCCTCGCCCGGTACGGATGCGATTGAGTGGCCAACCCGAAGTGCGTCGCCGAGCGGTGCTGATGATGGTCGGCAACACCGGTCAGTTGCAAGGCGGGGTCTGGCTCTTCCCGGGCGCCAAACCGGACGACGGCCAACTAGACGTTCTGATCACCGCACCCACCCACCTCGGCAAATGGGCGAAGTTGCTGAGTGTGCTGCTTCGCCGGTCACCAGACCCTGCGGTCGAGTACTGGTCGGGTTCGCGGGTGGTCTTCGAGTTGGACGAACCGATCGCCTGTGAAGTGGACGGTGACATTGAGGGGTCGGGCACCCACTTCGAGTTCAGCGTGATGCCGGGCGCGATGCTCGTGGTCGCTCCCGCGCCGGGTGTCGCTCCGGACGGTTACGGCGCTCACACGTGGGGTCGGTGAAGTACTTCGAGCCAGTCCCTGGCCCGACTGTAGTCGGCATCCTCACCCCCGTAAGGCACCTTGGGTGGCTTGCGATCGGCGCGCGGGTAACTGCCCAGGAAGACCACGTCCTTGCAGATGCGGTGCAGGCCCATAAGCGCCTCCGCCAGTCGCAAGTCGTCGATGTGGCCTTCCGCGTCCATGCTGAAGCAGTACTCTCCCAGAGTCGTCTTGGTCGGACGCGACTCGATGCGGCACAAGTTGACCCCACGGACTGCGAGCTGTTGCAGGATCTCGAGCAGCGCACCGGGGTGGTCTTCGTGCATGTAGGCGACCAGGGTCGTTTTGTCGTGACCGGTGCGATCCGGGCAGGGACCTGGCCGAGTCACCAGGACGAAACGGGTGGCGGCACTGGGGTTGTCGCTGATGTTCGTGGCCACACTGACCAGCCCGTACATCTCACCCGCCACCGGCGCGCAGATCGCGGCGTCGAACTCCGACTCCGGATAGCTGACGACCTGCGCAGCGCCAGCGGTCGACCCTCGCTCAATGACCATGGCATCGGGCAGGTGGGCGTCCAGCCAGCCGCGCACTTGGGCGATCGCATGCGGGTGGCTGATCACTCTTTGGACTTGAGTCAGCGTGGTGCCGGGGCGAACGCACAGGTCGAAGCTGACTGGGATGACGACCTCGGTGACGATCTGCAACGGCGCGGTGGGCAGCGCCAGATAATCCAGGGTGGCGCTGACCCCGCCCTCGATTGAGTTCTCGATCGGCACTAGGGACGCGTCCACCTGGCGGTCGCGCACCGCGTCCAGCGCCCGGGCGACGGTTGGAAAGGCGATCGCTGGCTCGTCGCCGAGGGTGAGCAGCGCCTGATGGGTGAAGGTGCCCTCCGGCCCAAAGAATCCACGCATGCCGCACAGACTAGTCCCGAAGATACCCCATGGGGTATGCTGTCCGCATGCCATGTTCCCCGTGCACGTTGACCCTTCCGCTGATGGTCGGCCTGGCGGTGGGCATGAACTCGTCTGCCGGTTGGGGTTTACTCGCCGGCATGGTGGCCCTCATCATCAACCTCGGCCTCGACCGGGTTCGCGGCAACCCCGGATGTTCGTTGGTGAGCCGAACTAGACGGGCATCCGCGCACCCGAGCCTCGCCCAGCCGGTGGCCGACCATGGCATCCGGGTGCCAGATTCAGTTGGGGGGAAAGTGGGGGCCCACCGCGATTAGGCAAGTGCGGTTCCGCGGCCAGACTGGACCTATGGCCATGCCCTATTCTGAACCGCCCACCGACAACTACCGCACCGACGGCGACGCCACCGTCCCGGACTGGCACAGCCCCTACGAGCCGGACAGCGCAGCCACCCCCGCGGTCCGCCCCACCGCCGAAATCAGTGCGCAGCACGCGGACTCCCAACTCGAACGACGCGCTATCACCGTGCGAATCGTGATCGCGCTTGTGCTCGCGGTGCCTCTGACGGCGATCGCCGGTGGCATCATGGGTGGCGGCCTGAGTTCGTTGTTGGGGATGGCGCTTGCCTGGGCAGGCATTGCGCTGGTGGTCTACCTGAGTCACGGCAAGGGCTTCCCGTTCCCAAGGAGCTGATGTCGGCGCTGTCCGTCTCCCAAGCTCAGCGCAGAAGCTTGCTCATCCGGCGGTCGGCCAGTAACTTACCGCCGGTTTGGCAGCCAGGGCAGTACTGCAGCGAGGAGTCGGCGAAGCTAACCTCGGCGATGGTGGTGCCGCAGACATCACAGTTCTGGCCAGTACGGCCGTGGACGCGCATCGCCGCGCGTTTGTCGTCCTTCAGCTTGTCGGGCGACAGCCCGGCACTACGGGCCAGGGCATCGACAAGCACCTGCCTGATCGAGTCGTAGAGTACTTGGCGCCCGCAGTCATCCAGGCTGGACGCCGGGGTGAAGGGCCCCATCCGAGCAACGTGCAGGATCTCATCGCTGTAGGCGTTGCCGATTCCAGCGATCACCCGCTGGTCGCGCAGCACCCCCTTGAGTTGGGCACGCCCCGCAGCGTCGAGGATGACGTCCAGACTGGCCCGAGTGAACGAGGTGGCCAATGGGTCAGGCCCGAGGGTGGCGATGCCGGGCACCGCCATCGGGTCGGGGATCACATAGACGGCGAGCTTGCGCTGCGTGCCCGCTTCGGTGAGGTCGAAACCGGACCCGTCGTCCAAGGTCATCCGTAGACTCAGCGGCCCCCTGCCAGGCCGGGCCGTAGTGGTGGGCTGGGACGCCCGCCAGATCAGCCAGCCCGCGCGAGCGAAATGGAAGATCAAGTGCACGCTCTGAGCGTCCACATCGATGAACTTGCCGTGCCGAGCAACGTCGGTGATTTCCAGACCCAGTAGCGCGTCCAACGGGGGTTGATAGGTCTTCAGGGCCGCGAAATCGACCAGTTGGACGCCGGCGATGACGCGCCCCACTAGTTTTCCGGCCAGCCAGTCGCGCAGCGCCTCGACCTGAGGCAGCTCAGGCATCGTCCCTCCTCCAAGTCCCAGGCAACTCCATGGGTTCAGGTGTTCGTTGGCTCCTCCTGGTCAGAATCCACCGACTCGGCGGGTCGGTCGGGCTGATCCGGCTGATTCGCAATCTGCTCCCGGGCCGCTCGAGCCTCGCGCTCGTTGGTCACCCACCCCGGAACGCCGCGCTTGCGGGGATCAACTGCTGGTTCGGACATGGCGTACACCTCCTTGGGTGAGGCTGGCGGCCAGCGACGCTGACTGCAAACGAACTCATCCACCAGCACCCACTGCCACCATCGTCCGCTCTTCAAGACCAGAAAACCAGCCGCCGCAGCTCGACCAGCCAATCCTGCTCACTAGGTCCGCCGGATCAGCAGGTCGGTGCCAATCGCCAGTCGCCGGGACGCCGCATACGCGCCCACTCGGTCTGCGGGGCGGCCAGTGCCGTCGCTAGACGACTCAGGTAGTCGGCACGCGAGATCTCGCTCGCGCCCAGGCTGGCCAGGTGCCCGGTCTGCCACTGCACATCGAGCAAGGCGTCCCCGTCCGGGCGCGCTCGCAGCTCATTGACCAGCCTGGCCAGCGCTACCTTGGACGCGTCCCTGCCACATACGGTGTCGTGAAACATCGACTCCCCGGCGAACAGGCCCCGCAGGCTTACGCCATAGAGCCCGCCAACCAGGCGACCCTCGCGGTCCCAGGTCTCAATGGAGTGCACCACCCCGGTTTCATGAGCTTGGGTGAAGACGCGGCGGATGTCGTCGTCGATCCAACCGTGCGGTCGGGCCGGGTCAGCGCAGCGCTCGAGCACTGCCGGGAAGGCCCGATCGACGGTGGTGGTATAGCGTCTGGCCGACTTGACGAGGCTGCGAGTGACGCGCAGGTCGTCCAGTTCGAGAACTGCCCGACGCATCGGCGACCACCAGCCCATCACCGATTCAAAGGACGACTCATGCAGCGGCATCGGGAAGGCGCCGGAACAGTACGCAGCCAGCACCATCGACACGTCGAGATCGTCACTGAACGCGATCAGGTCTTGATCTGGCCATTGGGCCGGCGGACCGAAGACCTGCATGTACACGCGTCTAGTCTGACACCGCGCACCCACCCAGAGCTCGCCCAACTCGAGTTGGGCACCTAAGGGCCCCGGCCAGGTGACTAGCGCGGCGAAGTCGTCGGGCAGGCCGGCTCCACGCGGATTGTTGACCTGCCGAGCGGCCGGTGACTACCGAACCCGGCAAGGTGCGTCACAGCCGTCAGCGCTCGTGCCGCGGCACCCACTCCGACTTCGGGTTACCGACGTAAAGCTGTCGTGGCCGGTAGATCTTCTGGGCAGGGTTGTCGTGCAGCTCTTTCCAGTTGGCGATCCAGCCGGGCATGCGTCCAATCGCGAACATCACGGTGTACATGTTCAGCGGAATGCCGATCGCACGCAGGATGATCCCCGAGTAGAAGTCGACGTTCGGGTAGAGCTTGCGTTCCACGAAGTAGTCGTCCTGCAACGCCTCTTCGGCCAGCTCCTGAGCCATACCCAGTAGTGGGTCTTGGATCTTCATCGAATTGAGCAGCCGCTCGGCCGCCGTGCGCAGGATCTTGGCGCGCGGATCGAAGTTCCGGTACACCCGGTGCCCGAACCCCATCAATCTGCGGTCGTTCGAGCGGTCCTTGACCTCGGTCAGGAACTGGTGCGGCGTGAGCCCCTCGCGACGCATCCGCTGCAGCATCTGCACCACCGCGACATTCGCGCCGCCGTGCTTGGCGCCCCAGAGCGCCACCACCCCGGCCGAACAGGACGCGTACAGGTTCGCCTCGCCGGAGGCGACCATCCGCACCGTCGAAGTGGAACAGTTCTGCTCGTGGTCGGCGTGCAGCACGAGAAACAAGTTGAGTGCGTGGCTGACCTCTGGGGTCGCCACGTACTCCTTGTAGGGCACCGAGAACATCATGTGCAGGAAGTTGTCGACGTACTTCAAATCGTGCCGCGGGTAGATGATCGGGTCGCCGATGCTTGACTTGTAGGACGCCGCAGCGATCGTGCGGCTCTTACTGATGAGCCGGGCAGCGTAACGCTGCAGAGTGGCGTCGTCGCCAGGATCGATCTTCGGCCGCTCATGGGTCGACAGTGCATTGATCATCGCCGACATGATGGCCATCGGGTGCGATTGGGTCGGGAAGGCCTCGAAGTGCTTGTTCATCGCCTGATGCAGCGCAGACGACTGCGTCAGTTGCTCGGCGAATTCCTCGCGTTCGGTACTAGTGGGCAGGTGGCCGAAGATCAACAGGTAGGCGGTCTCGACGAAGCTGCTGCGCTCGGCGAGCGTCTCGATGGGGATGCCCCGATAACGGAGGATGCCCTCATCTCCGTCGATGAAGGTGATCGCGGATTGGCAGGAGCCAGTATTCACGTAGCCGTCGTCGAGGGTGATGTAGCCGGTTTGGGAACGTAGTTTGCTGATGTCGATGGCACGCTCACCCTCGGTGCCGACGAGGATCGGCAACTCGTAGGTTCGCCCGTCGAGCTCCAGTCGAGCGAATTCTGTCATGCGGCCCCTTCCATCTAATGGCGTTCTTTGGTCGCGGATCCCCCGCCTCATCGCGGAACGATTCCAGATTACGGTCTGTGCACAACACACTGGTCAGGGCCGAATCCGGGCAACGCGCTCTTCGTAGCTGGGGGCTTACGAGCTAGCGTAGTGGCATTCCTTCGCTTGCAGGAGCATTTATGCCCGACCCTGATCAAATCGGCAAGTCAATCATCGCTGCCGCACCGGTGAGCGCCCCCAACACAGCCGGACGCCTGCTTCGGCGGGTCCTGGAGTTCGCGATCGATGGCAGCGAGCAGCTGCCGGGCGCCCGGATCGCGGCCGGGCATCAGCTGGTGAAGCAGGGCAGCGCCGAGGGTGCCATCGATAGCCTGATCCGCAATCACGCGGCGATGTGCGGGGCACAGGGTTTCGTGACGAACCTCGGCGGTTTCGTGACACTGGTGGTCGGCGCACCCACGAACCTGGCTGGGATCGCACTCCTCCAGAGCCGCATGGTGGCCGCCATCGCCCACCTGCGCGGCTACGATCTAAACGATTCACGCGTCCGGCATGCGGTATTGACCACGCTGCTAGGCAAGAAGATCGTCGACGACCTAGTCGAGAGAGGCGAACTGCCCGGCTCGCCTCTGGTGCTGGCCACCGCGCCGGGTCTAGACCGTGAACTTGAGCAGCTGATCGCCCAGCGCGTCATGACCGCCTTGCTGACCACCGTGGGCGGCAAACAGGCCATCCGCCTGATCGCTCGAGCAATCCCCGTAGTCGGTGGTGGGGTGGGCGCAGCCACCGATTCCTGGAACACCCTGGCGGTGGGACGCTACGCCCGCGAGCAGTTCATCAGTCGCCGGCGGGCCGATAATACCGCTGCACCCGGGCAGTGATCAGGCACGTCACCTCGTAACTTATCGTCCCCATCAGATCGGCCAGTTCGTCGGTGCCGATGAACTGGTCGCCCTGCCGACCCAGAATCACCACCTCATCACCTACCGCAGCCGGCGCCGACCCGTCAGGCGTGACGGGTCCCAGGTCGAGCATCGTCTGATCCATACAGATGCGGCCGACCACCGGGTGGGAGCGCCCGCCGACCAGCATGCGGCCGCGATTCGAATTCAGCCGGGAGTAACCGTCGGCATAACCCACCGGCACTGTGGCTATCCAGCTGTCCACCGGGGCGGTCCAGGTTCGTCCGTACCCGACGGTTTGACCGGCCGGGACACGCTTGACGTGGCTCACCCGGGATTTCCAGGCCAGCGCCTGCCGCAGTTCCACCGAACGCGGAGTGGCGCGGGCGTCCGGGTAATAGCCATAGGCCATGATGCCGGGGCGCACCATCGTCAGCGGGCCCAGATCGTAGCCGAGGATGGCTCCGGAGTTGGCGGCATGCGCGAACGGCACCGACGGTAACCCGGCTGCGGCCCGGACGTCCTGGATCTGGCCGACGACCGAGACGAACCGGGCGAGTTGCGCGCTGGTGAAATCAGCTCCGGCAGGGGTGTCGCTGGTCGGTAGGTGGGTGAAGATGCCGTCGAAGCGCAGGGACGCCCGGCCGGCGATCCGCTCGGCCAGTCTGGCCGCGTCCTCGGGTTCGCAGCCGATCCGGCGCATGCCAGTATCGATCGCGAGGTGGACACCGTGGCGGCGTCCGGCTTCTTCGGCGACTTCGGCCAGCGCGTCAATGGTCTGCTCGTCGTGGACTGTCAGCGACAAATCGTGAGTGACGGCCGCCTTCAGTTCGTCGTCGAAGGCGGGCGAGAGCCGCAGTATCGGCATCTCAATGCCAGCGGCGCGCAGTTCGATGCCCTCCGGCGTGGTCGCCACCGCGAACGCGTCGGCGAGGCGTCGGGACGCCAGGTATCGCGCGACTGGGATTGCCCCGTGTCCATAGGCGTTGGCTTTGACAGCCACCATGACCTGCGCGCCGGGGGCCAGCGTACGCACCTGTTGCACGTTGTGCTCGATGGCGCCCAGATCGACCTCGACGTGCGTGGCGTAGAGCATGCGGCCATCCTGCCACCGCGCACCCGGAGCAGCGTGCAGCCACGGTGGATTGAAACGCCCAACAGGGCAGCTCGACCCTTGGCCGCGTTGAATCCAGGGTGCTCAGAACAGCAGTGCCAGCTCCGGGGCGCTCAGGATGGTCGAGATGTCGGCGAGGAACTGGGAACCCTGTTCCCCGTCGATCAGCTGATGGTCGAAGCTGAGCGCCAGGGTGGTCACCCAACGCGGCTCAATGCGTTCATCGTCCCCGGAACCGACGACCCAAGGCTTGCGTTTGATCGCTCCCATCGCCAGAATCGCCGATTCGTCCCCGTTGATGATCGGGGTGCCGGTGTCAATGCCGAAGACGCCGACGTTGGTGATGCTGAATGTGCCGCCGGCGTAGTCGGCAGGTTGCAGCTTGCCATCACGGGCGGTCACCACGAGATCGTTGATCGCGTTGCACAATTCCACCAGGCTGAGCTTGTCCGCCCCCTTGATCACCGGGACGAGCAGGCCGCGCGGGGTCGCGGCCGCGATGCCCAAGTTCACCTCGTCGTGGTAGACGATCTCGCCCGCGTCGGCGTCCCAGGACGCGTTCAGCTCGGGGTGGCGGGCCATTGCCAGGCACACGGCCTTGGCGTGGATCAGCAGTGGCGAGACATGCAGGCCAGCGAACTCGCGGCGCGCCTTGAGCACTTCGACCAGCCGCTTGGACTCGCTGATGTCGATGGTGTTGAACTCCGTGACGTGCACGTGCTTGGCGATCGACTC
>JAAYVP010000036.1 GCA_012517115.1 Brooklawnia sp.
GATGACTTCAGCGTCGACCACCATCGCTTGCGGTGGGGCGGCTGTGTCGAGCAGTTCGCCCTCAGCTGGCGCCTCCAGTTCGGCAGTGCGGGCCGCCTGCAACTGGGCGCGTCGTTTGCTGATGAAGATCGATGCGGTGGCGATCACAGCGGTCAGCAGAATGCCGCCGACCACAATCCAGAAGATCCAATTCACCGGGCCAGCCTACCGGGGCGCCTGTTAGGCCCAACGACGGTGGATCCATTCATCGCCGACCGGGTACTGCGTCGGGTGGACCGGCAGAGCTCGCTCTACCGGCGCCACAAAATCTCGGGCTTGGTGCGGACGAAAGGTTAAGCGGCCAGTTCACGGCCCCGAGGCGGTTCGGCAGGCGCGCTGCCCAGCCTTTTCGTCTTCGCCGGTGCACCGCTGGCCGCTTCCTGGTCCGAGACCCCGGGCGCTGCAGGACCAGTCTGAGACTGCACGTCACCGGGTCCGACGCGCCGTTCAGCTGACCGGGCCGCGGGCACCAGCAACTCGGCGACCTGCGGCGCGGCGGCGTCCCCGTTGAGGTGGGCCATCAGGGTGCGCAGCGCGATCGAAAGCCCCGTCTGGTCGGCGTTGCGTCGACCGATAGCGGCCAAGGCCACAGCCGCCAGCACCCCGATCGCCAACGCGACGATGAGCAGCAGGGACAACCAATAGATCGCCACGGTGAACCTCCGGAGTCGGGAAGTGGAAGGTCACCAAGCAGTCTCATCCAATCGAGCGCCACACTCGGGACGCCACGCCGGATGTTCGGCGATCCAGTCTGCTGCGGGGCGAGGGGCCTCAGGATCGTTGCGGGCCAACCTCAACTGACGCTCGCGCCGGGCCGGGCGCCGCCACGCGCGGGTGAGGTGTCCGGGTCGGAGATGGTGCGGAAGGTCCAGAGCTTGTTCACGATGTAGTTGATCGGCATGGTCAGCAGGATCGTGAACAGCTGGGCCCAGTAGGCCCGGGCGCGTAACCCCTCGTGGTCGTTGAACCACGGGTCGGGCAGGTAGATCGGCGAGGTGGGATTCGTGAAGCCGACCTTGAGCAGAGCACCAACGGCAGCAGCCGCAAGGCCGATGGTGAAGAAGGGCCAGAACTCCTCCCACCAGCCTCGCATCCGGTCCCGGCGGAAGGTCCAGACCCTGTTCAGTTGGAAGTTCCAAAGGTTCGCCACCAGGAACCCGACGATCCAAACCAGCAAGGTCCAGCGGAACGCCCAAGGCCCGGGCAGTTGGAACAGGATCCGGTTGTCGTTTCCGACCCCGCCGTTCAGCTGGGTCATGATGTAGGCAACCACCAGGTTGACCACCACGCCCGAGCCGCCAACCATGCCGAACCTGATGAACTCTGCGAACGTGCGGCGCCAATCGCGGCTTTCTCGCTCGGGTTCACTGCTCATGGCGAACAAACTTATCCCCGGTACCGGCATCGCCGCATGCAAACCCGCCCGGTGTCACTGTGCGACGAGGCTTCGGCGTGGCCGGTGTTGGCAACCGGGGCAACGATAGGACGAGCGGTTCATGAACGGCTCCCGCACGATTGGGGTGCCACAGCGGTCACAGGGCTGGTCCTGGCGACCGTAAACGGCTAGGTTCCGGCTGAAATAGCCGGCGGCGCCATCGACGTCCACGTAGAGGGCGTCGAAGCTGGTGCCCCCCTGAGCAAGCGATGCGGTCATCACCTCCCGGGCGGTGGACAGCACCTCCACCGCCCGGCGCTGGCTCAGCGATGCGTTGCGTTGCTCGTAGTGCAGCCGGCACCGCCAGAGGGTCTCATCGGCATAGATGTTGCCGATGCCGCTGACCAGCGTCTGGTCGAGGAGGGAGCGTTTGATGGTCGAGCGCTTCGCGCGCAGCCGCCTGGCTACCGTCTCGGGGTCGAAGTCCGGAGCGAAGGGGTCCAGCGCGATGTGGCTGATTTGTGGGGGCAGTTCGGCCCCGCCTGCGCTCAACTGCATCCCGCCGAACATCCGCTGATCGATGAAGCGTAGTTGCCGACTGTCATCATCGAAGTCGAACAGCACTCTGGTGTTGGGCCGCAGCGGGGCATCAGGCATGTCGACCCGGAACTGACCGCTCATGCCCAGGTGCACAAGCAAAGCGTCACCGTCCTCAAACGGTATCCACAGGTACTTCCCGCGTCGGCGCGGTTCCGTCAGGGTGCGTCCGGCCAGTTCCGCTGCAAATCCCTGGGGCCCGGCCGGGTGGTAGCGCACCGGACGCGGATGCAGCACGCGCACCCGAGTCAAGGTCCGACCGGAGACGACGGGAGCCAGCCCGGCGCGGATGACCTCGACCTCGGGAAGCTCAGGCATGCTGTCCGGATGCCTCGGCATCGGTCGCGGGCCGTCGCTCGGAGTTCAAGACCTTGAAAGCCGCGGCTGCTGCCTGCTGCTCTGCCTGCTTCTTGTTTCGTCCATGCCCGGGCCCGAACCTGCGTTCACCCAGCACCGCCCAGGCGTCGAAGCGCTTGTCGTGGTCGGGTCCGGATTCGATGATCTCGTAGCTGGTGGGGGCCAGTCCGAGCGCTGCCGCGATCTCTTGCAGAGAGGTCTTCCAGTCCAGACCGGCGCCCAGGGTCGCGGCGTGGTCAATCAGCGGGTCGAAGAGGTGGTGCACGAGCCGTTCGGCACCCGACGGCCCAGCATCGAGGTAGACCGCGCCGATCAGGGCCTCCAGCGTGTCGGCCAGGATGGA
>JAAYVP010000314.1 GCA_012517115.1 Brooklawnia sp.
ACCGGTTGGATGAGTCTGCGCAATCTGCCAGGCGTCCATGTGATCGCCGCCGACCAGTTGAATGCCTACGACGTGGTCGTTTCGGACGTTGTGGTCTTCACCCAGACTGCTCTGGCCGCATTCGTGGCCGGGCCCGTGAAGGGTAAGTCGGTCAAGGCCACCGCAAGTGAGTCCGAGATCGCTGCCGTCGCCACCGGGGACCAGGAGGACCAGAAGTGAGCGAGACCAAGATCCGTGACCCGCGTGACATCCTGCTAGCGCCGGTCGTGTCCGAGAAGAGCTACAGCCTTCTGGACGAGAACAAGTACACCTTCATCGTCGACCCACGGGCCAACAAGACCGAGATCAAGATCGCGGTCGAGCAGGTCTTCGGCGTCAAGGTGATCTCCGTGCACACCCTCACCCGGCAGGGCAAGACCCGTCGTACGCGCTACGGCATGGGGCGCCGCCCGAACACCAAGCGTGCGATCATCAGCGTTGCCGCCGGTGACCGGATCGACCTCTTCCAGGCCTGACGACAAGGAACGACGAGACAGATGGCTATTCGCAAATACAAGCCGACCACTCCCGGTCGCCGCGGTGCGAGCGTCTCCGACTTCGCCGAAGTCACCCGCTCCACTCCGGAGAAGTCACTGGTGGCGCCGAAGTCGAAGACCGGCGGACGCAACAACCAGGGACGCATCACCACCCGGCACATCGGCGGTGGTCACAAGCAGGCCTACCGGCTGATCGATTTCAAGCGGTACGACAAGGACCACGTGCCCGCCAAGGTCGCCCATATTGAGTACGACCCCAACCGGACGGCGCGTATCGCCCTGCTGCATTATGCAGACGGCGAGAAGCGTTACATCATCGCGCCGGCCGGTCTGGTGCCCGGCATGACCGTGGTGTCGGGTGTGGGCTCAGACATCAAGCCCGGCAACAACCTGCCGCTGCGTAACATCCCGGTCGGTACCACGGTGCATGCAGTCGAACTGCGTCCCGGTGGCGGGGCGAAGATGGGCCGCTCGGCCGGTGCCGAGATCCAGTTGGTCGCTCGTGAGGGCAAGATGGCCACGCTGCGTATGCCCTCGGGTGAGATGCGCATGGTAGATGTCCGTTGCCGCGCCACGGTCGGGGGAGTGGGCAACGCCGAACAGTCGAACATTCACTGGGGCAAGGCTGGTCGCATGCGCTGGAAGGGCGTGCGCCCGACGGTGCGTGGAGTCGTCATGAACCCGCACGACCACCCGCACGGTGGTGGCGAGGGCCGCACCTCAGGTGGTCGGCACCCGGTTTCTCCGTGGGGCAAGCCGGAGGGCCGCACTCGCGACAAGAACAAAGCCAGTAGCAAATTGATCGTCCGTCGCCGCAAGTCCGGCAAGAAGCGCTGATTGGGAGCCTGAGAGATGCCACGCAGCCTGAAGAAGGGCCCGTTCGTCGACGAGCACCTGGCCAACAAGGTCGATGCCCAGAACGAGAAGGGCACCAAGAACCTCATCAAGACCTGGTCACGCCGTTCGATGATTGTGCCGGACATGATCGGCCACACCATCGCGGTGCACGACGGCCGCAAGCACGTCCCGGTGTTCGTCACCGAGTCGATGATCGGTCACAAGCTCGGGGAGTTCGCGCCCACGCGCACCTTCCGGGGTCACGTGAAGGACGACAAGAAGAGCCGCCGGCGCTGAGGCCCGAGCAGACAAGGAACTGATTCGACAATGAGCAACAACAACGAGCGACCCAGCCGTCGCCTTGCCCTGCTCGGGGATCGGCCTGGCTCGTATGCCATAGCCCGTCACGTGCGGATGAGCCCCATGAAGGTGCGGCGTGTCGTCGACCTAGTGCGCGGCATGGACGTGCAGGATGCGCTGAGCACTCTGAAGTTCGCGCCGCAGGCCGCCAGCGAGCCGGTCTACAAAGTGCTGGCCTCCGCGGTCGCGAATGCCGAAAACACCGATGCGCTGCGTGCCGACGACCTCTACGTCTCGGCCGCCTTCGTGGACGAGGGTGTCACGATGCGTCGCATCCGCCCTCGCGCCAAGGGCTCGGCCAGCCGCATATACAAGCGGGCTAGTCATATCACCGTGGTGGTTGAGCCGCGTGAGCAGAAGGTGGCCCCGGCGCCCAAGGCTAAGGCCAACAAGAAGCCCGCGACGGCCGAGAAGGCCGGTGCTGGGAAGAAGACCGACGAGCAGAAGGAGGCCTGAGGATGGGGCAGAAGATCAACCCGATTGGCTTCCGCCTGGGCGTGACCACCGACCACAAGGCGCGCTGGTACGCCGAGAAGCAGTACGCGGCGTTCGTTGCAGAGGATGAGCGAATCCGGCAGTATCTGCGCAAGACGCTCGAGCGAGCCGGCATCAGTTCTATCGAGATCGAGCGCCGCAGCGAACGGGTGACCATCTTCTTGCACGCTGCGCGTCCCGGTATCGTCATTGGGCGAAGTGGCGCCGAGGCAGAGCGGGTCCGCGCTGAGCTCGAGAAACTCACTGGCAAGCAGATCCAGTTGAACATTCTGGAGGTGCGCAACCCCGAGACCGACGCTCAACTGGTAGCACAGGGAATCGCCGAACAGTTGGGCGCTCGCGTGGCCTTCCGTCGTGCCATGCGCAAGGCGCAGCAGACCGCTATGCGAGCCGGTGCTCAAGGAATCCGTGTCAAGTGCTCCGGTCGTCTTGGCGGTGCAGAAATGAGTCGCTCGGAGGGCTACCGTGACGGTCGAGTGCCGCTGCACACCCTGCGCGCCGACATTGATTACGGCTTCTATGAGGCCAAGACGACCTTCGGTCGAATCGGCGTCAAGGTCTGGATTTACAAGGGCGACGTGGTCGGCACCCGCGCCGAGCGTGCCGCCCAGAAGGCTGCCCGCCAGGCCGCGCCCGCCCGAGGGAGCCAGCGTCCGAACCGTCGTCCTGGGCGCGGTGAGGGCCGCGGTGATCGCGGTGGACGCCGTCGAGCCGATGTTGCGCGCGCCGAGGCGGCGGGTGCCGATGCCGAGAAGGGCGCAGGGAGCGCCCCCGTCACTGAAAACGCAGGAGCCTGAGCATGCTGATTCCTCGTCGAGTTAAGCACCGCAAGCAGCACCGTCCGCATCGGACGGGTGTCGCCAAGGGCGGTACGAGTCTGGCGTTCGGTGAATACGGGATTCAGGCATTGGAATCGTCATACCTGACCAACCGACAGATTGAAGCGGCGCGTATCGCCATGACCCGCCACATCAAGCGTGGTGGCAAGGTGTGGATCAATGTCTACCCCGACCGGCCGCTGACCAAGCATCCGGCCGAATCCCGGATGGGTTCCGGCAAGGGCTCGCCCGAGTTCTGGGTCGTCAACGTTAAGCCCGGACGTGTGCTGTTCGAGATGTCCGGTGTCACTGAGGACGTGGCCCGTGAGGCGCTTCGGCTGGCCATCCACAAGCTGCCCTTCAAGGCTCGCTTCATCAAACGCGAAGCAGGTGAGAACTGATCATGGCGAACAATGCACTAACGGCTGCCGAACTGCGTGGTCTGTCCGGTAAGGAACTCAACGCCCAAGTCCTGGCACTGAAGGAGGAGCTATTCAACCTCCGCTTCCAGTCCGCGACCGGCCAGCTCCAGTCGACTGCCCGGCTGCGCGAGGTTCGTAAGGACATCGCGAGGATCTACACCGTGTTGCAGGAGCGGAACCTGGGCATCATCCAGGACCCCGACCAGAAGGTTGAAGCATGAGCGAGACGACTACTGAAACCAAGCGGTCGGGCCGGAAGGTCCGTGAGGGCTTGGTGGTGTCCAACAAGGCGGACAAGACCATTGTGGTCGAAGTCCATGACCGGGTGAAGCACCCCCTGTACGGCAAGGTCCTCAGCCAGTCCACTAAACTGCACGCGCACGACGAGGCGAACGAGGCAGGCGTGGGTGACCGCGTCCGCATCATGGAGACCCGCCCCATGTCGGCCACCAAGCGTTGGCGTCTGCTCGAGATCATCGAGAAAGCCCGCTAGTCAGTCCCGGCAAGACCGGACACATTACGAGTTCCACCAGGCCCCCGTGGACGGGGGAACCGGTGGGGCAGAGGAGAAGAAATGATCCAGCAGGAGTCGCGACTGAAAATCGCCGACAACACCGGTGCCAAAGAGATCTTGTGCATCCGTGTGCTCGGCGGTTCGGGCCGCCGCTACGCCGGTCTCGGTGACACGATCGTGGCCACCGTGAAGGACGCCATCCCCGGCGGCAACGTCAAGAAGGGCGACGTGGTTAAGGCCGTCATCGTCCGCACCGCCAAGGAGCACCGTCGTGCCGACGGCTCCTACATCAAGTTCGACGAGAACGCGGCCGTCATCCTTAAGAACGATGGCGAGCCCCGCGGCACCCGCATCTTCGGTCCGGTCGCCCGTGAGCTGCGCGACAGGAAGTACATGCGCATCGTGTCGCTCGCCCCGGAGGTGATCTGAGTGAGGCTCAGGAAGGGTGACCGTGTCAAGGTCATCGCAGGCAAAGACAAGGGTGTAGTAGGCGAGGTAATCGCCGTTCATCCCGAAGACAACCGCGTGGTCGTACAGGGCGTCAACATCAGGAAGCGCCACGTCCGGGACACCGCGGACCCGAACACCGGGCGCACCACAAAAGGCGGGATCATCAGCTCCGAGGCGCCCATTCACGCGTCCAACGTGCAGTTGATCACCAAGGACGCGGAGGGCAAAGAGGTGCTTACTCGGGTCGGTTACAACCGCTCAGAAGTGACCAAGCGTCGCTCCGACGGGACGGAGTACAGCGGAACCCGCGCGGTGCGCGTCTCCCGCAAGACCGGGAAGGAGATCTGATGGCTAAGGCTAAGAAGTCAGAGGCTGACAAGCCAGCCGATGTGGTGCGCGCCTCGGCCGCGACGACTCCGCGACTCAAGCAACGTTATCGCGATGAGATCCGCCCCGCACTGAACTCCGAGTTCCGGTACGGCAACGTCATGCAGATCCCGGGTCTGACCAAGATCGTGGTCAACATGGGGGTGGGCGAGGCCGCACGTGACTCGAAGATCCTCGACGGTGCGATCCGTGACCTGACTGCTATCACCGGTCAGAAACC
>JAAYVP010000315.1 GCA_012517115.1 Brooklawnia sp.
ACTGCCCGTCTGCTGCGCGAGTTGCTGGCCCGGTCCCCGGGCTATCCGCGGGTCGATCTGGTCACCACAGACGGCTTCCTGTACCCCAACGCGGTCCTTGAACAGCGTGGTCTGTTAGACAAGAAAGGCTTCCCGGAGAGCTACGACCGCCGGGCGCTACTCGATTTCGTCATCAAGGTGAAGTCCGGCGCCTCGGTGGTGACAGCGCCGATCTACTCGCACACCATCTACGACATCGTCCCTGATCGGCTGATCACCATCGAAAGCCCGGACATTTTGATCCTTGAGGGATTGAACGTGTTGCAGCCGGCCCCGGCGGGCAGTGCCCACCTGACGGTCAGCGACTTCTTCGACTTCTCGGTCTACGTGGACGCGGACGCGTCCGACATCAGAGGCTGGTATCTGGATCGTTTCCTCGCGCTGCGCCGGGGGGCCTTCAAGAATCCGCACAGCTACTTCCGCGAGGTCGCTTTGCTTTCCGAAGAGGAAGCCATCAGCAGAGGCCTTGGTTTCTGGGACGAGATCAACGCGCCCAACCTGGTGGAGAACATCGAACCAACCCGGGAGCGTGCGACTGCGATCCTGCGCAAAGGGCCGGACCACGTGATCTCGGAGGTGCAGATTCGCAAGATCTAGCCGATCGCCCGGCGCGAGGCCCCGGCCCAGGGCCTCGCGTCGGGCGATGGCTACGGTGCTGACTACCTCACAGAGCCAGACGGGCAGCAACCAGCTTCGCCAGCCGCTCCGCGACCTCCCGGGCGTGCTCGCTGGTGGTCGCCTCGACCATCACCCGCACCAGCGGTTCGGTGCCCGAGGGACGCAGGACCACCCGTCCACCGTTGCCGAGTTCGCGGTTCGCCGAAGTGACCGCCTGGGTGATCTCGGGGTCGATGCCCGCCCGCATCTTGTCCACGTTGGGGACGTTGATCATCACCTGCGGCAGCGTCGTCATGACCGAGGCCAGGTCAGCGGCGGTGCGTCCCGAGGACGCCATGCAGGCCGCCAGCTGCAGGCCGGTCAACACACCGTCGCCGGTGTTGGCGTACTCACTCATGATGATGTGGCCGGACTGCTCACCACCCAGCGTGAAGCCATCGGCGGCCATCGCCTCCAGCACATAGCGGTCGCCGACTCGGGTCTGCTCGACCTGGATGCCGTGGTCGCGCATGGCGTTGAGCAAGCCGAGGTTGCTCATGATGGTGGCCACCAGGGTGTTGTTGTGCAGCTTGCCCTGCGCCTTCAGATGCAGGGCAAGGATCGCCATGATCTTGTCGCCGTCGACCAGGTTGCCGTCAGCGTCCACCGCAAGGCAGCGGTCGGCGTCGCCATCGAGAGCGACGCCCAGGTCGGCGCCGTGTTCAACCACCGCGGCCTGCAGGCCACCGATGTGAGTGGAGCCGGCGTTGTCGTTGATGTTGAGCCCGTCGGGGGTGTTGTTCATGCCGATGACGGTGGCGCCGGACGCCTCGAATGCGGGCACCGCAGTCAACGATGCGGCCCCGTTGGCGGCGTCGATGACGATCTTTAGGCCGTCGAGCCGTACCTCACCGAGGCTGGCGACCAGCGAGTCGATATAGCGATGCAGTAGCGCGTCACCGGCATCGGAGTCGATATGGCCCACTGCGCCACCGGTGGGCGCCTGCCAGGGCTGGCCGAGACGGGCCTCGATCTGGTCCTCCAGGAAGTCGTCAAGCTTCACTCCGCCACGCTGGAAGAACTTGATGCCGTTGTCGGGCATCGGGTTGTGGGAGGCCGACAGCATGACGCCCAGGGCGCTGTCCTGGTCATCCACCAGGAACGCCAAGCCAGGGGTCGGCACCACGCCGACATCAACAACGTCAACGCCGGCGCTGGCCAGGCCGGCGCAAACTGCAGCCGACAGGAACTCGCCCGAGATCCGGGTGTCGCGTCCGACGAGCGCCGTCGGACGATCGCCGTGGAAGGCTCCTGCTTCGCCAAGTACCCGAGCTGCCGCGATGGCGAGATCCATCGCGAGCTGGGCTGTGAGGTCTTTGTTCGCGACGCCACGGACGCCGTCGGTGCCAAATAGTCGTGCCATGGTTGACCAGCGTAGCGGCAACGCCCCCGACAGCCGCAGCCGACCACCGCCGAAACGGTGGCCGGCTGCCGGTTGGGGCGACCCGCTCAGCGCTTGGAGTACTGCGGGGCCTTCCGGGCCTTCTTGAGACCGGCCTTCTTGCGTTCCTTGACGCGGGCATCGCGGGTCAACAGTCCGGCCTTCTTCAAAGCTGGACGACTGGCCTCGGTGTCGATGGCGTTCAGCGCACGAGCGATGCCGAGGCTGACCGCGCCCGCCTGGCCGCTGGTGCCGCCGCCAGAGATGCGCACAATAACGTCGTAGGAGCCCACCACACCGGCGGTCACGAAGGGCTCGTTCACCTCTTGTTGGTGCAGCTTGTTCGGGAAGTAATCCTTGAGGCTACGGCCGTTGATCAACCACTGGCCGGTGCCGGGCACCAGCCGGACACGGGCGATGGCCTCCTTGCGGCGGCCGGTGCCCTGCCCTGGCGCAACAACTGCCGGACGGCTGGTCGAAGCGGCCTGGGCTGACGCAGCCGAATCGGCGCGGTAGGCGATCTCCCGGTTCTGCTCGTCGATGAACGGGGTGGTCTCGGTGGCTTCGAGGTCTTCGGTCTGGGTCTCGGACACAATTGAATCCTTGGTGTTCTGCGCGCTCACTGCGCGACCTGGGTGATCTCGTACGGCTGGGGACGCTGGGCGGCGTGCGGGTGCTCCGGGCCGGCGTAGACCTTGAGCTTGTGCATCTGGGCACGGCTGAGCTTGTTCTTCGGCATCATGCCCCAAACGGCTCGCTCGACCAGGGTGCGCGGGTCGCCATCACGCAACTCGCCCGCCGTCTTGCTCCGAATGCCGCCGGGACGGCCGGACACGGTGTAACGCAGTGACTCGGTGGCCTTGTTGCCTGTCAGAGCGACCTTGCCGGCGTTGACGACGATGACGAAGTCGCCACCATCCATGTGCGGGGCGAAAGTGGGCTTGTGCTTGCCGCGGAGCAAGTTGGCCACAGTGGCGGCGAGGCGTCCGAGCACAACATCAGAGGCATCGATGACGAGCCAATTCCTGGTGATGTCACCAGGCTTCGGGCTGTAAGTAGTCACGTTCTTCGTCTTCCGGGTTGTTCTTGGGGAACACGCGGCTTGACGCCTGCGTGAACACACTTGAAAGGTCGTCCCCATTCTTCCTGGGACCCGGAGCCACGACGACTCCGAGCGGGAACGACCTCGTCCAGGCTACTGGACGATCCAGCACGGGTCAAAGCTGCCCACTGCGATACCGCACCCGCGGGAGCTGCCGCAGTGACCGACAGATGTCGGGACAGCTTGCGACAGTGGTCTTCTGAAGGCAATGTTGGTGCATGAGTTCAAAGACGAGCACACACGCGCCCAAGGTCAACAGCCCCGCAGACCTACGTAACGTGGTCCTGGTCGGATCCGCCGGTTCGGGCAAGACCACGTTGTTCGAGAATCTGATCAAGGCCCGCATCCCCGGCTATCGCGGTGAGAAGGACGACCCCGAGCGGCTGGCCGTGCTCGCGATGGCCACCCTCACTAACGGGAACACGGTCATCAACCTCTTCGACGCCCCAGGCAATCCGGACTATGTGGGTGAGCTGCGCGCCGGCTTGCGGGCCGCTGACGCCGCCCTCTTCGTGGTCAGCGCTGCCGACGGCATCGACATGACCACCCAGATCCTGTGGAATGAATGCGCCAGCGTGGGCATGCCAAGGGCGATCGTGGTAACCAAGCTCGACACCGAACGGGCAAGCTTCGAACAAACCGTTCAGCAATGCCAAGAGGTATTCGGGGCCGGCGTCCATCCCGCTTACCTGCCGTTCATAGGGGAAAAGGATCAGATCGTCGGGAACCTGTCGCTGTTGAGCCGCAAGGTGCACGACTACTCGTCCGGCAGCCGCACCTGGCGCAACGCCGACGAAGGTGAACTGGCCGCGATCGAAGACTTCCGCACTGCCTACGTAGAGTCGATCATCACCGAATCCGAAGATGACGAACTGCTTGAGCGCTACTTCGATGGCGACGAATTGGCTGTCGAAGAGGTCGTCGGTAACCTGATGAAGGCGCTCTACCACGGCAGCTTCCACCCGGTGATCCCGGTCACCACTAGCGGCGTGGGCACCGAAGAGCTGCTCGGAGTCATCGATCGGGGCTTCCCCACCCCACTGCGCTGGAAAGCGCCGACCATCGCCACCCTCGACGGCGACCCCGTTGATGCTGACGAGATCTCCGTCGATGCCCCGCTGCTCGCGGAGGTCATCCGCACCACCTCCGACCCCTACGCCGGTCGGCTTTCCATGGTGCGCGTCTTCAACGGCACACTGCGTCCGGACAGTACGGTGCACGTGACTGGGCGCCGGGTCCAGTTCTCCGGCGGGAATGGGCCAGGCGACCACGACGACGATGAGCGAGTCGGCCTGCTGACCGCGCCGCATGGCGTCGAGTTGTATCCGAAGGACGTGGCCATCGCGGGCGAGATCGTGATGGTCGCCAAGCTGGGCACCGCGGAAACCAGTGACACGTTGAGCGATCCGGCGGCCCTGCGTGTCATCGAGCCTTGGCTGCTGCCCGAGCCGCTGCTGCCGGTTGCGATCCGCGCTGCCAGCCGAAACGATGAGGACAAGCTGGCCGGCGCCTTACAACGCTTGGTAGTTGAGGATTCCACCGTCAAACTGGAGCGCGCACCAGGCACCGAGCAGTTGCTGCTGTGGACGATGGGCCAGGCCCACCAGGATCTCTTGATGAACCGGCTGAAGGATCGCTACGGCGTCAACATCACCGCAGATCCGATCCGGGCCGCGCTGCGTGAGACATTCATCAAGCCAGCAACAGCCCACGGCCGACACGTCAAGCAGTCCGGCGGTCATGGACAGTACGC
>JAAYVP010000316.1 GCA_012517115.1 Brooklawnia sp.
GCACTTCCGCGGGTAGCGTCTGCATCAGTTCAAGCTGGTCGGCCCAGTACTGCTGGACGGCGGCGGCGGTCTTCGCCATGGCTCGATGCTACCGGCGGGCCTCGGACACGGCGCGGGAACGAACCAGGCCGACAGGCTTCAGCAGCCGGCAGGTTCTTGGTGCAAGATTCGGGTGCCTGCGCCAGCACCCAACTGCATTGGCTCCCCGGACTGGACTCGAACCAGTAACCCTCTGATTAACAGTCAGATGCTCTGCCAATTGAGCTACCAGGGATTGTCAGCGACTTGGTCGATGCGAGACGTAACGCTACCAGATGAGTTTCCGGGGGCCCAAACCGAGTTTCAGGCGTCCCCAGGTCGGGTGCGCTACTCGAACTCAGCGCGTAGTTCCGCGACGAGGGTGACGACCTGTGACTCGACGCGGGGGTCGCCCAGGTCACAACGCCCGACGCCCTCCGCCTCCCAGACGATCGGGTCGTTCGAGCCCGGCGTTCGACGTCCGACCAGCAGGACAGTTCCCAGTCCATCCTCCAGCGTGACATGGCGGGAGACTGCGATGGACGCCCGCACCCGCTCGGCGAATGCCTGCGGCAGTTGGCCGGGCCGCTCCAAACGGATCTCGCCTTTCGTTCCATCGACCAGTTCCCAGTACAGGCTCATGCGGCTTGCGTCGAAGCCGCCGCGCTGGACATCCACCCAGGCCATCAACTGCCAGCCTTCGACCCGCCGCACAGCCATCCGGTCGTGCAGCAGCGCGATCACGTCCCGGTCGTTGCGTGCGGCGAGCAAGACGTGCGGCTGTCGGCCAAGGATGCGCTGCAGTTCTGCGGACTCACCGGCGGTGAGCCGAAAGACGGGTGGAGCGGCCATGTCACCCATTGTGCCGGGGATCTCATGCACCGGGTCGCGGAAGCCACCTGACCGCGCCATCAGCTCGCCGCAAGTAGCCGCCGGGCCCGGCTCAGCCCCCGTCTCTCGATCCGCCGGACGGTTGATTCGCTGACGCCCATCCGTTCGGCCAACGTCTCGCAACTCACCTCCCGCCCGTGCAACCCGTACCGGGACTCGAGCACAGTGCGCTCCTCGGCTGGCAGCTTGTCGAGCCAGTTCGGCGCCGTCACCCGCGCCTGCTCTTCGTCGGACGGGTAGACCTCGTCCTGGGACAGCACGTTCGCCAACGCGTCGCTGAAGGTGCTCGGTCGCGCCAACTGCAGGCTCCTGGCTACGGTCGCTTCGTCGCGGCCCAACTGCTGAGCGAGTTCGGCCACGTTCACCTGGCGACCAAGCTGATCCTCCAGCCGCAAACACTCCCGACGCACCTGCAGCGCGGTCTTTGCCTGGAAACGGCTGGCGTTCAGCTCTCCGCACCGCAACAGAGCGGCCCCCATGATCTCGCCCTCCACCAGCAGATAGGCGAAGCTGGAGAACTTGTGGCCGCGCCCGTGGTCCCAACGACGAATCGCCTCACCAAGCCCGACGCAGCCTTCTTGGAAGAGCTCGTCGACCGGCAGGGTGGCCCGTGCCGCCCACTGGTGAGACAACAGCGCGACCAGCTTCAAGTTAGCCAGGAAGAACTCGTGCTGCGCCGCCTCGCCCGCTGCCACCACCAGGCGCAGTTCCTCCGCGGTGGCGCCGGGCAGGCACTCGTCCCGACTCAGCGCCTCAGCGGCCAAGACACCTGCTTCAATGGCGCGGGCCAGCCTGACCTCGGCGGCGGCGCTCAACAAATCGGATTCAGGGATGGTGATTCTCACCACTCAAGCCTCTTGCCCGTCAGCGGCCGGAATCGGGTCACCCACAATCCCAAATCGGACAACACCAACTGCTGTGGAAGGCTTGCGGAACCCTGCTCAGTCTGCTCCGCTGCTGGCGGCCTCCAGCGTCCGGCGCCGCGCCTCAAGCGCGATCAGCTCACTGAACGCCTGCCTATGCGCCGCCGCATGCTCAACCGGGTTGACCCGCTGCAGTCGCGACCGCAACTCGGTCAGCCGCCGAACCGTGCTGAGCAGCTGCAGGCGGGCAGTGTAGGCGGACGCGTAGGCCTCGTCTGGGCTGCGCAGGATCGGCTCTACCAGCAGCGCCACCTGCAACTGTCGCACCAGCTCGTCTCCGGCGTTCGTCTGAAGATGCTCTGTCCAACGTTCGGGTTGGAACGGGTTGGCCAAGATCACCTCGAACAGCGCCCGATAGGCCGGCTGAGTGAAGTCGTCGGGCAGCACTCCGTTCCAGGTGGAGTCAAAAAGTGTCGGATGCTGCAGCATCAGCTTCAGCGTCCCCCGTTCGACCGCTGTGTTGCGGTCGTCGGCGTCCGGCCAAGGCAACGACAAGCCCTCCAGCATCGGCCCGGCGGCGTTGCGTGCTGGCCGCCTGGTGGCCGGTTCGTCACGAGCCGCCGGCATCGGCCGCCGCGTCTGCTGGGCCGCGATCTGGCGGACGTCCTCGATGTCCATCCCGACCAGCTGCGCCAGATCGTGCAGATAGCCACGAACCAACGATGCGTCCCGGACGCTGGACAGCAGCGGCGCGGCGGCCCGCACCGCCTGCAACCGGCCATCGACCCGGTCGAGATCGTACTGGGCCACCACGTTGCGCATCACGAACCGGTACAGCGGGATCCGGCGTCCCACCAGTTCCCGAACCGCTGGCTCCCCCGCCTGCAGCCGCAGGTCGCACGGGTCGAGGCCGTTGGGTTCGACCGCCACGTAGGTCTGCGCCACGAACGCCTGGTCGAGGTTGAAAACCTTGAGAGCAGCCGCCTGGCCGGCGGCGTCCCCGTCGAAGGTGAAGATCACCTCGCCGTTGAAGGCGTCGTTGTTGCCCATCAGCCGCTGCAGCACGCGGGCGTGCTCGGGCCCGAAAGCGGTGCCGCAGGACGCCACGGCCGTGTCGATACCAGACAGGTGGCAGGCCATCACATCGGTGTAGCCCTCGACCACCACCGCCTGTGACTTGCGTCCGATCGGCTGCCGGGCGAGGTCGAGCCCGTACAGCACATGCGACTTCTTGTAGACCGGGGTTTCGGGAGTGTTGACGTACTTGGCTGGCATCCGATCGTCCTCGTGGACGCGGCGAGCACCGAACCCGAGCACCGACTGTGCCGAGTCTTTGATCGGCCAGAGCACCCGCCCCTGGAAGAAATCCCAGCCGGCTTCGCGCACCAGGCCGGCCTTGACGAGTTCCTCATCGCTGAAGCCGGCGGCCAACAGGTGATTACGCAACGCCTTGCCGTCCTTGGGCGCGTACCCCATGCCGAAGTGCTCGGCGGTCGCCCGGTCGAAGCCGCGACCGTCCACGAACCTGCGGAAGACCACGGCCTCTGGTGAAGTGATTTGCCGTTGGTAGAACTCGGCGGCGGCGGCGTTGGCGGCGAAGATACGTTGCCGCAGCCCTGGTTGCACGGCAGGGCGCCCGTCGTCGCTGAACCGCAACTGGACGCCCACCTTGTCTGCCAGCAGTTGGACGGCCTCGGTGAACGTGAGGTTGTCGATCTTCTGGACGAAGCTGATCACGTCACCGCCCTCACCGCAGCCGAAGCAGTAGTAGAAGCCGCGGGCCGGGGTCACCTGGAAGCTGGGAGTCTTCTCGTCATGGAACGGGCACAGGCCCTTCAGCGAGCCGCCGCCGGCATGGCGCAACTGCAGGTAGCCCCCCACCACGTCATCAATGCGGGCACGCTCACGGACCAGCGCGATATCGTCATCGTTGATCCGCCCGACCATGGCCGCCAGTGTATTCCGCCGCCATGGCAGCTGAGCCGAAGCCCAGCACGACCGGCGGCAACCGGCCCCCGCTAGATCGCGGCATCAGCATCGGCAACATGTCGTCTGCGCACACGCCGGCAGCGTCCGAACCGCTGGCTGGGTGGTGGCACGCCGCGGCAGGCCGGCGCCCTGCGGGCGACGGGCGGCGTCAAGCCCCGTACCCGATGCCACGCGGCAGCCGCTGGTGCGCCCAACCCAGCAGCCGCTCGGCCTGATCGAAAGCGAACCTGTCGGTCATGCCGGCCACGTAAGTGACCGCGGCGAGCACTCGGTCGTCCGCACGGAACTCGACCGGCAGCGCCTGCGGCTGGTCAATGTAGAACGAGACCAGGTCTTGCAGGACAGCGATCACCGCCTGCGACTGTGCGAGAGATTCACCGCGAGTGTAAATGTGCTCGTAGTTGAACTTGCGCAGCGCAGCCAACGCGGCGGCGGTCTCGGCGTCCATACCGATCTGACCCTGCGCGGCGGCGGTCGCGCTGACCGACCTGATCAGCACACTCAACTGCTCGCGGCGGCCGGTGCCGAGCCGTTCAACGACC
>JAAYVP010000317.1 GCA_012517115.1 Brooklawnia sp.
CCGGGGTGCGCGCCGACCTGGAAGTCGCCGGCGATCCGCGACTGGCCTCCACCGAGGTCGATGTGGCGGTGCTGCGTCTGGTGCAGGGCGCGCTAGCGAACGTCCGGCAACATGCGGGCGCTTCCCGGGTGGTGGTCTCTTTGTCCTACGAACCCGGGGAACTGCTGGTTGACGTGGTCGACGATGGACGTGGCTTCGATCCCGCTCTGGTCGGGCCGGTGACCGATGCTGGAGGCTTCGGTCTGCGTGCGATGCGCGAGCGGCTGGCCGTCCTCGGCGGGTCCCTCTCGATCGAATCCGCACCCGGTGAGGGCACCGCGGTCGCGGCGTCGATCCCCCTAGAGGGAGGAACATGACCAGCGTTGTTGTGGTCGACGACCACCCGGTCGTGCGCGCCGGGCTCGTCGCACTACTCTCTACCCGCCCAGGGGTGAGCGTGGTGGGGGAAGCGGCCTCGCAGGCGGAGGCGCTTTCGGTGGTCGCACGACAGAGCCCCGACGTGGTGCTGATGGATCTGCAACTCGGCGCCGACGACGGTGTCACCGCCACCCGCGCGCTGCGGGCACGCGATCCGGGGGTGAAGGTGTTGATCCTCACCACTTACGACACCGACGCCGACATCGTTGCGGCGATCGAGGCCGGTGCATGCGGCTACCTGCTGAAGGACGCCACCCCGGACGCGCTCGCCGCCGCCGTCGAAGCCGCTGCCCGTGGCGAAGCCGTCTTCGCGCCTGCGGTCGCCGGACGCCTCGCACGCCGCGTGGTCGCACCTCCGACCGAACTAACCGACCGCGAACGCGACGTCATCGCGCTGGTCGCGGAAGGACTGGCCAACCGGCAGATCGCGCGACAACTGTTTCTGTCCGAGGCGACCGTCAAGACCCACTTGGTGCACGTCTTCGCCAAGCTGGGTGTTGACAACCGGACTGCGGCGGTGGCAGCCGCTCGTGAGTCCGGAATCATCCGCTGACCGCCTCAGTCAACTGGGCTGAGCGTGCGCCTTAGTTGCCAACACGCCCCTGCCAAGGGTCGACGTTTGCACTTCGCTGGCCCGGTGGGCACTGGCCTCAGCGAAGGTGGGCTCAAACGGTATGTGGTGTGACTTCCATGGTTGCCGCGCGTGGCCCCTTGGCGACCATGGGTGGTAGGTAGGGGCTGCCCGCGTACTTGAGTTGGTAGGCGGCATCGATCCGGTCGTTGAGTTGCGGATCGTCGATCGGGGTGAACTCCACCTCGTGTTCCTGCCCGGCGGCGGTGATCTTCCCGGCACGTTGTTCGAGCGCGGATCGATACCATTTGCCGCGGGTGCCGCTCCAAGCACGCACGAACAGCCGATCGTCGACGACCACTGACCAAATCCAGGTCAGGGTACCGGTGGTCTTGCCGTCCGGATGGTAGGGGGCGATGTGCAGGTCGTCGGTAGCGGCGATCTTCTCGATCGTGTCGGTCGGCCAGGTAGCCATGGTGTTACTCCTCAGGGTCACATCGGACGCTTTCGTGTTCCATTTGACCAGCCGATTCTGGAATGCGGGAGACCCCGGGGAGGGGCGTACCAGCAGTACCCCCCGCACGCGGTGCGATCCCATCACCGCTCTCTGGGGCCACCATCCCCTGCGCGGTACCCCCTCCCCGCACGCGGTGCGATCGGGAAGGCTCCTGTTGCGGGGGGCGTCCAGCGACCGACGCGGCGGTGGTGGGGCGGGTCTCGCGTTCAGCGGGCCATGTGGGTGTTGCTGGGCTGCACTACCAGCAGTTCGCCGACGCTGCACTCCAGCGCGTCGCAGATGGCGGTGAGCGTGGAGAACTTGATGGCCTTGGCCCGGTTGTTCTTGAGGATCGACAGATTGACGATGGTGATTCCGACTGCCTGGGACAGTGCGGTCAAGGTCATACCGCGCTCGACCAGCAGTTCGTCCATCCGGCAGATGACGCGTCCCTCAGTTTCGGGTGGCATCTCAGACCAGGCCTTCGACATCTTCGGTGAGTTTCCTGCCACGGTCGAAGACGGACTCCCCAACCGCGGCCACCACCAGCCCGACCAACACGGGCCAGGCACTATCGGCTTCGAAGTGGAAGGCCATGTTTAACTCACCCCCGCGTATCCCGGTCGTGATCACCGCCGTCATCAGGAACCCCACTAGGGGTGCGAACAACCCATAGCAGAGCAAGACCAGTCCCAAGACGCGCACTGCCAAGTGCGCCCGGGGGTTGAAGGGGTCGTCTCTGCGGGCGTGCCGCACCAGTCGGGCAACCATCGTCACGCAGACGATCGCAGTTGCAAGCGTGATCGTTGGCACGAGTAGCTGGGTGAGCCATTGCGCCGTAGTTGGGTGTTCGATCGTGAATATCGCCTGGCCGGTGTAGACGCCGCTCACGCCAGCGGCCAACTGGGGGTCGTTGACCGGAGGTGTCTCCACCACCGCCACGGTCTCCAACCGCAGTGGCGCACCCGTTAGCCAGTCGCGCAGTCCGGCGGCGAAAGGCCAAGTGGCCACGAGTATGACCACGGCGAGCGAGAAGTTGGTTATCGACCAGTCTTCCTTGTTCGGCTTCCAACCGATCATCTGGGGCTCCTAAGAACTGAGGCTTTATTGAGATACGATAATAACGAAAGTCGATGTTATCGACAAGCGATAAGTTCGATCCGGTCGTTCCGGTGTGGCTTCGACGGTGATGACGTGGCAGATCGGGTTGCGGAGCGCGCCCCCGCTCGGGCTCATCCGCTGCGGCAACCGACGCGCCCAGCGGAATGCGGCACTAGGTACCGAGTCTGCTCGGCAGCGGTCACCGGGTATGGTTCAGCAAACGGCCGACCCGACACCCCAACACCCGGCTACCCGACGACCGCGAGGCATCAACAGGAGATGACTCCTTGGCTCATCGTCCAAGCAGGACAGCGGGCATAGCCCGGCGTGGCGGGCCGTCACGAGGAGAAAGATCCATGCTTCGAATCGGTCTCGTCACGAGCTCATCGGTGCTGCAATCCGGCGGCGACCAGGACATTCTCACGATCCACTCGACCATGCTCGGCAGCGGACTCGACTCGGCCATCGTCGCCTGGGACGATGACGTCAACTGGCGAGACTTCGACTGTGTGATCCTGCGCTCGCCGTGGGACTACTCCCAGCGCTTCGACGAATTCTCCAACTGGCTGAAGGACGTCTCGGCGCACACTCGTGTCGCCAATTCCCCCGAACTCGTTCACTGGAATCTCGACAAGCGCTATCTCTTTGACCTCGCCGACCGCGGCATCGCGGTGGTGCCGTCGACACTGTGTCCCGATCTCACGACCTGCCGCGATGCCATCAAGGCACACTCAGGCATGATCGTGGTCAAGCCGACGATCTCGAACGGCTCTCAACAGACCGGCCTGTTTGCAGTCGGCGATCCGCTCGCACTGACTCTGTGCGAGGAGATCCTGGCGTGCGGCAAGCAGGTGCTCGTCCAACCGGCCATCGATGCCATCCAGCACGACGCCGAGCGCTGTCTGCTCTTCTTCGCCGGTGAGTTCTCACACGCCTTCCAGAAATGCGCGATTCTCGAGGCCGGTGGCGGCTACCGCGGCGGGGAGTCTCGGACGACCACTCGGCCAGCCACTGTCTCATCCGAGGAGGTCAGGCTCGCCCAGAGGACCCTGGCGGTCATCGGCACGATCGCCGAAGACTGTGGTTGGAGCAAGGACGCCCAAACGCCCCTCTACGCGAGGGTCGACGTCGTGACTCCCGAAGACGGCAATCCGCTGCTCCTCGAGGCAGAACTCTTCGAGCCGTACTTCCATCTGCGGCACAGTCAAGGCAGTGCCGACCGCTTCGTCCGGGCCGTCCACAGGCAACTGGCAGCCAAAACGCAGACTCAGTCGAGCCTCTAACGATCTGCCGGGACTTGCGGCGACAGTTACCCCCTGATCCCTAGCGAAGTACTCATTCTGGTAATCTGTCTCACGAGTCGCTGGCATCAACACAGATGCATGGAATCCGGTGAAAAGCCGGAGCTGACGCGCAGCGGTAGGGGAGACGAATCCAGCAAGAAGTCACTGGGACGCTGGTCCTGGGAAGGCGCTGGAAGAGGACGATCCCGAGCCCGAAGACACGGTGACTCACCGAGACATCAGACCCCGCGAAAGGGTCCTGACCGAAGAGGTGAACAACCCCATGTCTAAACCGCGCCCCCGTCTGGTACGCGCTTTCGCAATCGTCTTGGCCTCCTGCATGGCTCTGCTGGTCAGCTGCTCTTCTGGTAGTGGTGATATCAGCAGTGTGAATGGCGGCGCCGACGGCGAAAAGGTGTTGCGGTTCGTTACCGTTTACCCGCCGAACACCACCGACGCCCACCTGGTCAACGCCGCATTCGTGCTGAACTCGGGCGCGGTGGAATCGCTCGTGGGAATCGATCCGGAGACCCTCAAGCCCTACCCGTGGCTCGCTGAAAGCTGGCAGAGCGACGATGCCCAGCACTGGACGCTCACGATTCGGCAGGGGATCACCTTCCATAACGGGAAACCTCTGAACGCCGAGGCGGTCCGGGCGAGTCTGCAGCACGTCATTGAGGTCAATCCCGGTGTGGCGGCGGCATTGAAGATCCAAGATGTCCAGGCAGCCGATGAGTACACACTGAAGATCACAACGGAGTCGGTGTATCCGGCGCTCATTTCGAACCTGATCCATCAGAACGCGGTGATCGTGGACGTCACTGACCCGGGCGAACTTCCCATCGGTACCGGGCCGTTCAAGTTCGAAAGCTTCGATCCGAACACCGAAGCCGTGCTCGTTCGCAACACCGATTACTGGGACGGGCAGGCCAAACTGGACAAGGTCGTGATGGCCGCGAACGCGGATGCAAACGCCCGGATGCTCGCGATCCAGGCGGGTGACGCAGATATCATCTACCGTCCCTCGACCGAGTCGATCGACACGTTGTCCGCCGACCCCAACATCACCGTCGAATCCGTTCCGGGCAGCCGGGTTTACCACCTGATGTACAACTACTCCGGCAAGAATGCCGAATTGTGGAACAACGTCGAGTTCAGGCGGGGTATTGACGCGCTGATGGATCGCCAGGCGATCGTCGAAGGAGTGATGGCCGGTCAGGGAACCGTCGCCTTCAACCCCTTCCCCGGCAACTGGCCGTTCTCCCCCACTCCGATGGAGCACAAGCACGGCACTGAGGAGGCGTTGAAACACTTCCAGGCCGCCGGTCTGCAGGTGACCGACGGCAAGGTCACCAAGGATAGCCAGCCGCTCACCTTGAAGGTCGTCACTTACATCGCTCGTCCCGAACTCCCGTTGATCGCTCAGCTGCTGCGGGATTCTGCCGCCAAGGTCGGCATCACGATGGACATTCAAGTTGCCGACAACATCGACGAGTATGTCGAGACCAATGAGTTCGACGTCATGACCTATTCGCTGCTAACGATCACCCGCGGTGACGGATCGTTCTTCCTCAACGGCACCTTCGGTCAGGGCGGCGCGCAGAATCACGGGCGTTTCCAGGATCCCACGCTGACCACCATGCTCGACGCCTTCAATAGCGAGTTGGATTCGGACGCCCGCAATGAGAAGGCTAAGGAGATTGCCAGCTGGCTGGAGGCCGAGGCCATCAATTCCTATCTCGTGGTTCCGAACGAAACCTCGGCTTACAGCAAGCGGGTTACCGGTTGGCAGACGCCTGTCAACGAGTTCGAGTTCCCGATGATTACAAAGGACATCGACATTGACTGAAGCCGCTTCTTTGGTTGGAGCCGATAGGGGATTAACGGAGCCCAACGTGAGGCCGGCCACTTGGCTGGTCCCGCTTGGGAAATGGGTGGCCCAAGGCATCGGCTTCTTCTTCGTCTTGACCATCATCAGTTTCCTGATTGTGCAGCTTGCCCCTGGCGACGCCGTGCTTTCGATGCTCAGAATCGACACTGTCGCCGTCACGCAGGACGAGATCGAGGCGCTGCGCAACGAACTAGGTCTTAACGACCCGGCCTGGCAGCAGTATGTACGTTTCCTCGGCGGGGTCCTGCAGGGCGATTTCGGCGCTTCCTTGATGACCGGCAAGTCGGTGATGGGCGAGTTGTCGAAGGCTTTCCCGTACACGCTGATGCTGGCCGGTGCCACCATGGCCGTGGTCATCGTGATCACTTTCGTGCTCGGCGGACTGGCAGCCCGCTTCCGCGGGTCGCTGGTCGACAAGGGGGTCGCGGCTTTCTGCACGGCCGGCGCTGCGGTACCGACCTTCTGGCTGGGCTTGTTGTTGATCGACCTGTTCGCCGTGCGGCTGCACATACTGCCGTCGTCGGGCATGGCGACTGCGGCTGGACTCGTGCTGCCGACGGTCGCCCTGGCTATTGCCATCGCCCCGCCTTACATCAAGATCCTGCGCAACAGTCTGATCGAAGCGTCCGGACGTGAGTTCGTGCGGGCGGCTCGGGCTCGCGGCGTCACAGAATCTGTGATCTTCGGCAAGCACACGCTGCGCGATTCGCTGATCCCGCTGGTCACGATCCTCGGCGTCAGCCTGGGTAGCCTGCTGGGTGGCACCGTGATCGTTGAGGTCACCTTCGGTATCCCGGGGGTAGGCAAGCTTGCGGTCGAAGCCCTCGCCAGACGCGACTACGGCGTCATCCAGGCGTTCATCATCGTCGTCGGCATGGCGATCTTCGTCATCAATCTGCTCGTCGATCTGTCATACCGAGCGCTCGATCCGTCCATCTCGCTGAAGGGAGCTGAGCGCGCATGACCAAGCTGAAGATCGACTGGGGAGTGGCCGCGGTCTTGCTGCTGCTCGGCGTGCTCATGATCGGCCCACTGCTGGCGCCACAGGATCCCGAACTGGTCGACTTAGCCGTCCGGTTGCAAGGACCGTCGTCGGCTCATCTGCTTGGCACCGACAACTTGGGGCGCGACATCTTGTCCCGCGTCCTCACCGGTGCGCAGGTCACTGTCGGGCTCAGCCTGCTCGCCCTGAGCCTTGCGATTCTCATCGGTGTTCCCCTTGGACTCGTCTCCGGGTGGATCGGCGGTCGGTTCGACTGGGTAATCATGCGCATAGTCGACACCTTCATCGCATTGCCCGACTACATCGTCGCGATCGTGCTCAGCGGTTTGCTCGGGCCGGGGTTCGTGAACATGCTGATCGCCATTCTCGCGGTGAAGTGGGTCGGCTACACCAGACTGGTGCGCAGCCTCGTGCTGCAGGAGAAGACCCGCGACTACCTGATGATTTCGAAGCTGGCCGGCGGATCGAACTCGCGCATCCTGCGTCAGCACATGGTTCCGCACATCGTTGGGCCGACCCTGGCGCTGGCCACCATGGACATCGGCAAGGTAATTCTGCTCGTGGCGTCACTGTCGTTCATCGGCATGGGCGTTCAACCGCCATCGCCCGAATGGGGCGCCATGCTCAACGATGGGAGAGCCTATTTCGCCCAGGCGCCCGAACTGATGGTCATCCCCGGTTTGGCCATTTTCATTGTCGTCGCCTCGGCGAGTTGGCTCGGTGATCAGCTGATGAAGCGCTTCACCATCAGCCCAGAGGACGAGAGGATGACCAGTGTCCTTGCTTGAGGTTCGCAATCTCCGTATCAGCACCCGTCGCGGGCTGCCGCTGGTCAAGGGCATCGATTTCACTGTTGAGCAGGGCGAATGGTTCGCGCTCATCGGAGAATCAGGCAGCGGAAAGTCGATCACCGCGAACTCGATCACCGATCTGCTGAACGCCAGTCTGACCCGCCAGGCGGACGCAATCAGCTTCGACGGCGCCGACCTGCTCGGCAGGGGCAGGCAGCCCCTGCGCAAGGTTCGTGGTGAGCAGATCGCCTACGTTTTTCAGGACTACCAGAGCGCCTTCACGCCGTACTACACGGTCTCGAACCAGATGCATGAGATGCTCAAGGCGCATCGCAGCATGAGCGCCGACAAGCGCAGAGCCATGATTGAGGCCGGTGTTGAGGCTGTCGGTCTCGATCCGCGGCTGATCAAGCGCTATCCGTTCCAGGTCTCCGGTGGCCAGCTGCAGCGACTTGCCCTCGCGTCCGCGGTGCTGTTGAAGCCGAAGCTGCTGATCGCAGACGAGCCGACGACCGCACTGGACTCGTGGAGCGCAAGCGTCGTGCTCGACGAGCTGGCGTCGATCAGGGCAGCGACGGGGTGTTCGATCTTGTTCATCACCCACGATCTGCGCATCATGAACCGCTATGCCGACCGGGTGGCGATCATGCAAAAAGGCGAGATCGTCGAGCGGGGCAGCAAAGACCAGGTGGTCCTGCGTCCGCAGCATCCGTATACCCGCGACTTGCTGGCGTCGACCCCACCGCTGCGTTCGGACGTGCAGCGGCTGCCGGTCCAAGGCGAGTCTGCCCGGATTCAGGTCAAGGCTCGGCCGCAGACTCCCACAGATACCGTTGCGGACGAGCCGGTGCTCCGGGCGCAGGATCTCGTAAAGGTTTACGGCAACGGCACCCGCGCGGTCGACGGTGTCAGTCTGATGCTGCCTGCCGGTAGTTGCTTGGGTCTGGTGGGGGAGTCCGGCAGCGGTAAGTCGACGCTGGCCCGCTGCCTGCTCAGCCTGGAGAGGATCGACAGCGGCGATATCTGGCTGCGCGATCAGCATCTCAACCAATTGAGCGGACTGGCACTGCGTTCGGCCCGCCAGCAGATGCAACTGGTCTTGCAGAATCCGAATGCGTCCTTCAATGAGCGACTGCCGATCAGGGCGTCGCTGATGGAGCCGCTGGAATGCATCGGTCGAAGCTCGCCGGGTTTCCTGTCGGTGGGCGACGACCCCCGTAAGGTGGCCGCCGCGCTGCTCGACCTGGTTCAACTGCCTGCCGAATATCTCGACAAGCTGCCCAACCATCTCAGCGGTGGCGAGAAGCAGCGGGTCTCGATCGCCCGGGCGATCAGCACCGAGCCCAGCTTCATCGTCCTTGATGAACCGACGGCCAGTCTCGACGTTTCAACGCAGGCCCGGGTGCTGAATCTGCTCAAGGACCTGCAAGACGCGCTGGGACTGTCATACCTGTTCATCTCGCACGATCTGAGCTCGGTGCATTTCATCAGTCAGCACTTGATCGTGATGAAAGACGGCATCGTGGTAGACGATTTCGATCGCACAGAGCTCTTCGACTCCGATCGGCACGCATACACCAAGCAGCTGATTGATCTCTTTGAGGACCTGCCTTCACAGGTGGCCTGAGCGCGCGCAGACTGCGATCCCCGAGAGGGAACCGCAGTCACGCCATCAGCCGGCGTAGCCAAATCGGCGGCTGAGCCACATTGATCATGACCGCCTGTTCGAGGCCGCCTGTCTCGTGCGAGTCCGAAGGGCCTAGCCAGTTGTCGTGCGCCGTACCCGTCGCTCCCCCCTGGCAAGACTGGATGGGGTGACTTCCTCCTTTGGCTACCCGAGTTGGGCCACGTTTGGTGACTGGTTGCCTTGGATTCGTGTTTGATTACGGGTTTCTCTGTGTTGGGTTGGGGAGTTTGCGCACTAGCTCGTCTGTGCCGTTACCGCCAAGTCAACACCGGCGACCACACGATGACCTGCTGCCTGACGACTCCAACGGCTCCTCGCAACCGTCCCTGGCTGGAATGCGCACCATTCCTTGGTCCAACTCGGGTGAAACCGCGTTGGCGGCGACTGCGGTCCAGGTCGTGCGGGGAGTGTTGTCGCGGCGCCCGGAGGCTCAGAGCACTTCGGCGCGAGGCCGACTGCAGGGTCGCGGTGCAGTGGATCGCCTCCCCGCGGCTTCGACTCCGACGTTCCCCTGCGCAGTCGGTTCGGCAACGACATCTCCCGCGTGCTGTTCCGGGTGGCGGCAGGCTGGCGACTCTCCGACACCCAGACCGGATTGCGCGGCGTGCCCCACGCGATGCTGCCGTGGCTGCTGGACGTGCCCGGCGAGCGGTTCGAGTACGAACAGCGAGTGTTGCTCGGATTGCGCAGCGCCGGATTCGGCGCGCGAGAGATGCACATCGAGACCGTGTACCTCGAAGGGAACGCGACGAGTCACTTCCGGCCGATCATCGACTCAGTACGGGTGATGGCGCCGGTATTCGTGTTCGCCGCGTCATCACTGCTCGGCTTCCTCGTCGACACGATCGTCCTGTTCGTGCTCTACGCCCTGACGGGGGCACTCGTGCCGTCCATCGTCGTGGCGAGGCTTGTCAGCGCGAGCGTGAACTTCACCGTGAACCGCAGGGCAGTGTTCCTGCACCGCGGCCGGGACAGACTCGTCCGCCAGGTGGTGTCCTATGCGCTGCTGGCCGGCCTGCTGCTGGCGTCCAATGTGGTGTGGATGTCGTATCTGACCGGAATTGGGGTGCCACTGCTCGGCGCGAAGCTGATCACGGAGCTTGTGCTGTTCTTCACCAGCTACCGGGTGCAGAAGGCCGCAGTGTTCGCCTCTCCGGACGGGTCGGCGCAGCCTGCTCGCGGTCAAGCCAACGGGGTCGCCCTGCGTCCTGCCCCGGCACCGATCCGCTGATAATCAGAGCGATGGTCGGTGCTGGCGCTGGAACCCATACAACTTCGGATGAGTGCCCGGGGCGCGAGCAGCCGTAACGATCACCCTGAGCCTTTACGATGGGGCGGCGCCTTCGCCGATGGGCTCAGTTCGGGGCCACCAACAGCAGGAGCCAAGACATGAGGCCACTTCGATACTCGATCAACATCACGCTTGACGGCTGCTGCCGTCACGAGGCAGAGCTTGCACCGGACGAGGAGCCGAAGCGGTTCAGCGGCTCAAGCAGGAGCCAGGCGAGGGCCTGTGGGTGGGCGGAGTGACACTGCCCCGGTGTCGACCATCTGCCGATCGCGGTTCACCGGCCCTGCCGGAGTTACTCTGAAATTCGATGGGGAGGAGCCGGTCATGACCGAGAAGCCCACGCCAGCAGACGGTGCGGAAGCGAAGGTGAAGACCTGCGATGCGAGCGGCATGGCGATGATCCACCGGGTGTTCCGCTCGGGTTTCGGCGAGGCACCGGAACTCGTCCGCAGCGTCCGCGAGGGCGATCGCGTTCATGCCGGTGCTGTCGCAGACCATTTCGCGTTGCTGTCGACCGGCTTGCATGCGCACCACGAGGGTGAGGACGAACGGCTCTGGCCTGCCCTAAATGACCGCGCTCCGGCGTGCGCCCTGCACGTGTCCCGGATGCAGGCGCAACACCAGGTGATCCTTTCCCGGATCGCCGAGCTCGATTCCGTCCTGCCGGCGTGGCGCTCCTCGGCGCGCGCTGTGGACGCTGCCCCCGTGTTGGCGGCTCTGGACGGGATCAACTCCGCCCTGGCCGCGCACCTCCCGGATGAGGAGGCCAACATCGTGCCGGTCATGGAGTACGTGATCACAAAGGCCGAGATCAAGTGGTTCGCTGAGCACGGGCGCAAGGCAACGCCGAAGGGCTACCTGTGGCCCAACCTCGGCATTATGCTGTCGGCTCAGCCCGACGGTGGCGAGCAGTTTCTGCGTCAGGAACTTCCTGTCCCAGTCCGGCTCTTGTGGCGCTGGATCGGCAAAAGAAAGTACGCCGCGTATCGTGCGGCGCTCACCGGGGCCTGACTCCCAAAAGCCTCGCGGTTTCGCCCGTTCGGGAATCTGTTCGAGTATCTGGAAGCGTGGGCAGACCCCTGCGGGAGGGCCCAGAAGGCTGGTACAGGATATCTGCGGGATGATCTGTGCGGACCAGATGGAATCGAACAAGAGCGGCCTAGTCGATAAGCATCTGACTAGGCCGTCCGCTTGGTATCCCCAACCGGATTCGAACCGGCGCTGCCGCCTTGAAAGGGCGGAGTCCTAGGCCGCTAGACGATGGGGACGCGCGGCTCATCGTATCCGAATCCGGGGTTGCCGCCCAAATGCCGCGAAATGTCCGACTCCGCGAGCCGGCCCCGCCGCAGCATCGAGGCGGGGCCGGAACGGCCGTCGCAGATCGGCCGCTAGGAGTAGACCGTCACGTGAACGTGGTCGTAGTGGTTGGCGGTGATGCCGCCGCGATCGGCCATCCAGGTCCAGCCGCTTTGACCATTGATCCAGATACGCTGACGCCAAATCAGATACTCGATGTTCAGCGCGTCGGCGTTGGCTTGCAGGAATGCGGCCACCTCGTCGCCCAGTGCCTGGTCGTTGGCGCCGTTGGGCATCATGATGTCGACGGCGCGTCCGCTTGGATGGTCGGGCAGGGAGTCGGCACGAACGCCGTACATCGTGGTGATCTGCGGGAAGTTCAGCCGGATGGTGGCGACGATCTGCTTGGACGAGGGGCGCAGCTGATCTAGGCCGGAGGAGCCGCCGGTGTTGAGCGAGGTGCTGCCATCGGGGACGGGGGCGATGGGGCCTTGTACTGCCCCCTGGTCGTTGGTGACTCGGCTGTCCGACAGGTAGGTAGTCGAGATCCAGCGCAACTCGCCGTTGTCGTTGACTTGGCTGAACCCGTCCTGGCTGACGCCGGTTAGCGAAACCTCGGTGTTGACCGGCAGTACTCTGACGACGCGGTAGTCGGTCGAGGGGCCGGTGCGCAGGTTCACCGCGGTAGTGGTGAAGGCCGTCGTGGTTGTGGTGACTTCGCTCGTCAGATACGTGGTTGAGACCCAGTAAAACTGGCCACCGTCGGCGACCTGGCTGAACCCGTCCTGGGTGACGCCGGTGAGCGAGACCGCAGTGTTGATCGGCAGCACCCGCACCACTTGGTAGTTCGTCCCCGGCCCGGTACGCAGGTTGAGCGCGCTGGTGGTGTAGGCGGTCGAGCGTTCAGTTGAGGTCTCTTGGTCGGCTGGGGACTGGGTCTGTGATGTCGTCTGGTCGCTCAGCGTCAAGTATTGGGACGCCACCCACGCGTCCTGCCCGTTCCAGATGACAGGCACCCAGCCGTCTTGGACTTCTCCGCGCACGTCGATTCGCTCGCCTGCCGCCAAGACGTGCAGGACGCGGTCGTTGGTGCTGGGGCCGCTGCGCACGTTGAGCGCGGTCTTCGCAGTGCCCGAGCCGGTCGCGGTTGAGCCGGCGCTGGGTTCCCCATCGGATTCAGTGCTGGGTTCCTCGGTGGGTGTCGAAACTGGGGGTGTGGTAGTCGTCGAGTCGAACGAGAGATACGCCGCATACACGTACCCGTCGCGTCCGTTGTAGTTGACCGGCACCCAGCCGCCGTAGGCCTGCCCGGTCACTCCGATCGACTCGCCGACCCGCAGCACCCCGAGCACGGGGCTGAGCGTGCTAGCGCCGCTGCGCACGTTGACCGCCGCGGTGGCGGTGGCGGTGCCGTCCGGAGCCGATCCGAGATCGCCGAACGACAGGTACGCCGAGAAGACCCAGGCGTCTTGGCCGCGGTAGCGCACCGGCGTCCACTCGCCGCGTGGGTCACCACGCCGCTCGACTTGCTCCCCGGCCGCGAGGACGCCGAGCACCTGCGCTGAGGTGCTTGGGCTGAGACGGACATTGAGCGCGGTGGTCGCCCGGGCAGTGCTCAGGACGGCGACCGCCACTTGTGGCACCAACACGACACCACCCGACAACGCACCCACCGCCACCATGGCAGTCATCGTCTTGCGTGCACGCTTGCTTAGACCGGTCACGGCACGTCCCTTCGGTCGGTCTTTCGGTCAGCCATGGGCCGTGGACGAGCCGGGCGTCTTCCCCGATCTCGGGTTCGTTCCCGCGATCACGCCCGCTGCTCGGCCACAGGGCCGAAGGTAAGTCAACCGGCACGCCGAAAGCCAGATAGTTGAGAATCTGGAAAGTCGCCTAGTGCCCTCCGACTAGGCAGAGTAAAAACTCGCTTGGACTCAAGCAGAACTTGAGGTTCAGACTTCTCAGCGTGCTTTCAGACAATGACCCAGGTTGCCTGCAGATCGGCAACAACTCGAGATGGACGCCCCAGGCTGCGTAACCCGGCCGCACCGGATTGCCGATCGGCCCGCGGGCTGAGCGGGGTCTCAGCGGCGGCAGCGAGTGCAGCGAGAGCATCTTCGTCGCCCAGGACGACGGCAACCGCAACTGTGCCGCCCAGCTTGTTCGCGATCACGGTCTGCAAAGTGTCGGCCTCGACCGCCGGTGCCGCGATCAACAGTGGCACCCGGTCGGCGGACGCGCTGGCGAGCAGGGCCGCCAGCTCGCGGAACTGGCCGATGGAGTCAGGGCAGACCAGCACGGCCGGCTGGTCAAGGATGGCGCGGGTGCCGGTGTGCGTGGCCAGCGTCGGCGCGGCCAGCCAGCAGACGATCTTGGTCGTAGCTGGCTGCGCCAGTTGAGCGGCGAGCTCGCGTTCCTCGTCCGGGCTGAACCGGGCCGCCGGTGGCGCTTGATCGAGCAGTTGACTGCTGGTGACATAGGCCGGCGGCTCAGTGACTGCTGGTGTGTCGAGCCTGCCAGGCAGCGAATCGGACTGGGATCGGCGAGCCGACAACCCAGGTGCGTTGCGACGGTCGGCGATGGTGGCGGCGATCACCATGGCCACGCCGAGCACCAGGATCAGCGTCACGATGGCTCCGGGGCTCATGGGCCCACAGTAGCCGCCGATCGGCTTTGCTCCCGCGGCTCTATTCTCAGGGCAGGGCACCGCAGCAGCCCGAGCCGTCACCCAGAGCGCGCCCCGCGTCGAGTCTCTGCTCCCTCGTCCGCCAGCACCACGACACCGAGCCCCCCGGACGGCCCGGTTGAACGACGGGCACAGCGCGTCCCCGCAGCATAAGCTGGGACGATCCCGCGACCCGAGGAGGGGATGATGGTTGTCGTCACGGCCGTCCACGTCATGGTCAATGCAGCATCCGTCGAGGCGTTCGCAGAAGCAACACTCGACAACCACCGGCACTCAGTCAAGGAGCCAGGAAACCTTCGATTCGACGTGCTCCGCTCGGTCGAGAACCCGACCGAGTTCCTGCTTTACGAGGTGTACGCGAGCCAGGCAGACGCCGACGCGCACAAGCAGACCGACCACTACCTGCGCTGGCGTGAGACCGTCGCCCCGATGATGGCGCGTCCCCGGGTCGGCGTCGGATACACCCCGGTGGCGCCAGCGGACGCTGCCGGCTGGCGAGCGGAATAAACGCTATGGACGGCCCGAGTTTCGACTTCGCGGCCCCCGGTCGCATCGTTTTCGGCGCCGGACGCAGTGCCGAACTACCGCGGATCGTTCCCGAGTTCGGCGTTCGTCCGCTGGTCATCACCGGCTCGAACCCAGCCAGGCACGCCGAGCTGCTTCAGGCATTGGATAACCCCCCGGTGGCCACGATCGCTGGGGAACCCACGCTTTCCTTGGTGCGGGAGGCCGTCGGCGCAGCGCGGGCGGCCGACGCAGATGTCATCGTAGGTGTGGGCGGGGGAGCGGTGCTCGACACGGCCAAGGCAGTGGCGGCACTGGCGGCGTCCGGCGGAGACCCGCTGGACCACCTTGAGGTGGTGGGCCGCGGACTCCCGCTACCAGCCGATGTGTTGCCCTGGATCGGGGTGCCCACGACAGCCGGCACCGGCTCCGAGATGACAATGAACGCCGTGGTCGCCTCGCCGGAGCATGGGGTGAAGGCCAGCATCCGCGGGCGGTCACTGCTAGCTGAAGTGGCGCTGGTCGACCCGCTGCTCACCCTCGACTGTCCGCCGGCGGTGACTGCGTCCAGCGGTCTGGACGCGCTCACGCAATGCCTCGAGGCATTCGTCACCCCGCACGCAAACCCGATCACCGACGGATTCTGTCGCGAGGGGCTGCGCCGCGCAGCCGCCGGGCTGCGGCGTGCTTACTCAGACGGCTCCGACCTGGCCGCGCGTACCGACATGGCACTCAGCGCGGCGTTGTCCGGTCTGGCACTCGCCAATGCCAAGCTCGGTGCCGTCCACGGGTTCGCCGGCCCCTTGGGTGGCATGATCGACGCCCCCCACGGTGCCATCTGTGCTGCCCTATTGCCTGCGACAACGCGCATCAATGTGCGTGCGTTGAGTGAGCGTCCTGCCGGTGCTGCCTTGCTGCGGTACTCGGAGGCCGCCGAGATCATCACTGGTTCGCTAGACGTGACGGGCTTGATCGCATGGCTAGAAGAAACCAACGACCTGTTGGGTATCTCCGGGCTGGCCGATTTGGGCCTCGCTGAGGATCGAATCGACGAAGCAGTCGCGAAGGCTGGCGCGGCGTCCAGCATGAAGGGCAACCCGATCAAGTTGACCGACAGCGAACTGACCGAAATCTTGCGGGCCGCCCTCGACTGACGCTCAGACACCGCGAACCGGTCAGCGCCGCAACCGCGTCAGTCGTCGTGCCGTGCTGTTCGCTGAACACCCTCAGCGATTGGCCGATCGCCACCACAGCTGGTGATGATCGCGCAAATGGGGCACCGACGGCATCGCGTAGAACGCCAGGTCCGCCCCGTTGCCGTAGACGAATCCGCTGCCAGCTTTGACGCTGCGATACGGGAACTCGCTGGTGGGCATGCGTTCCACCATCTTGGTGGTCTTACCCGGCACAGTCACTGCTGCCAGCGACTCGCGCAGGTGGGGGATGTTCACGTATGGCAGGTCGGACACGGCGCCCCGCAGGGGATCGTCGGCCAGCTCTCCGATGTCTAGCTCGACGAACGCCAACGCCGGAAACCTGATCAGCTTTGACGGCCGAACGGTGATCGATTCGTAGAACTCCCGAGGCGGCAATGAGGACGCCACCAGGCTGTTGACTGGGGCCAGCTCCTGGTACAGGTGCAAACCCTTGGAGGCGGTGGGCGGAACATCGGGGCTGCGGTCCAGGCCGAGGGTGGCACCGTAGTCGGTGGCGAGATACAAGGTGCCCAATGCGTCAACCGGCACGTGCTCAATGACTCGGTAGGTCGACACGTACAGCGAGTTCTTCGGCCGGCCATCGGGATGTGGCTTCAGCCGAGTCAACGCCCTGTCTAGGTCGAAGTACTCGTGGCGGAAGGCCGGATCGATCTCGAAGAAGATGGCCTTGCCCTTGGACCGGCGCGAGACGCCCGTGGCGTAGTACTGGCCGAATGCCTGGGGCGCCAACTGAGAAGCGATCAGGGCCTCAGGTATCAGTGAGAGGTAGAGGTGAGATTCCATGATGTCTCTCGCATGACGGTTCGAGCGCGGCGACTTCAGCCAGATCCTAGCCGCGTTCGGCCCAGTCTCGGGGCCTGGGCCAGCACGCCGCTATATTGCGGGATATCAACTTCAACGATCGACTGGTCTCGCAAGACCGCTCAGGCGGGATCCCTGTCTGAATCGCCCAGAGTTGCACAGCGGCATCGGGAGCGCCATGACCATCACGTTTGGCTCGGGCAGTATCGCCATCATCGCTTCGGCTGCCGCCTTGGCGGCAATCGCCCTGGTGATTGCGCTGGTCCTTCGTGCCTGGATCTTGAAGCAGCCCGAAGGCAGCGACGGCATGCATGCGATCGCCGCGGCGGTGCAAGAAGGTGCGCAGGCCTACCTGGCCCGGCAGCTGAGGACGCTGGCCCCGATAGCCGGGGTGGTCTTCGTTCTGCTTTTCGCGTTGCCGGGGGAGACACCGATGCGGGTCGGCCGTTCCGTGGCTTTCCTGTCTGGCGCGGCATTCTCGGGGGCCATCGGCTACCTCGGAATGTGGC
>JAAYVP010000037.1 GCA_012517115.1 Brooklawnia sp.
GGCGAGTCTGTGCCGGAACCAGTCCCGGTCTGCGACCAGGCAGGCCACCGCCATCACGGTGAACGCGGCCTGGAAGATGTCGAGCAACGCAATCCGGCTCATCACGAACGTGAGCCCGTCGACGGTGAGTAGCAGGCCGGCGATGGCACCCACCAACGTCGAGCGGGCCAGCCGGCGGGCCAACCGGATGGTGGCCATGATCAGCAGAGTTCCGAAGACGACGGCGCTGATCCGCCAACCGAAGCTGTTCATACCGAAGAGGTGCTCGCCGACCGCGATCAGCCATTTGCCGAGTTGAGGATGGACGATGTAGGCCGCGCCGGTCTGCCAGCCAGTGGTGATGCCCGCCTTGATTTGGTCGTTGGCGTCGTCCGGCCAGTTCACCTCGTAGCCGAAGTTCAGCAGCGCCCAGGCGTCCTTGGCGTAGTAGGTTTCGTCGAAGACCAGGTAGGCCGGCTGCGACAGGTTCACCAGCCGGATCGCGAACGCGAAGGCCCCGATCAAGCTGGTCACCAGCCAACTGATCGCCCTGTCGTTCCGCAGCACGAGCGCGTCGTCCAGCCGGTCGATCGTCGACATCAGGGGACGCGTGTGGGTGCCGAGCGGTGACTCGACCGGCCTGCTGGGCAGTCGGGCAAGCATGCTGCCAACCCGCTCGGCCACGCTGAGACTCACCCGACCATCCTAGAGCGCCGCGCGATAGCCTCGATCTGTGAGTCGAGCCGAGTTCCCTGCTGGTCAGGGACGCCTGGTGCTGGCGGGCACTCCGATCGGCGATGCCGCGGACGCCTCGCCCGCGCTGGCACGCACCCTGGCCGAGGCCGACGTGATCGCCGCCGAGGACACCCGGCAGCTGCAGTTGCTGGTGCGCCGGCTCGGGATCGAAACCGTCGCTCAGGTGGTCAGCTACTTCGAGGGCAACGAAGCGTCCCGCACGCCCGGGCTGATTGAGGCGATGGTCGACGGCAAGGTCGTGGTACTGGTCACCGATGCCGGCATGCCGTCGGTCAGTGATCCCGGCTATCGGCTGGTGCAGGCTGCCGTCGCAGCTGGCATCCGGGTCACCTCGGTACCCGGGCCGTCGGCGGTGCTGACGGCGCTGGCGGTCAGCGGGCTGCCGGTAGACCGGTTCTGCTTTGAAGGGTTCCTGCCGCGTAAGGCGGGAGAGCGGCGTCAGCGGTTGACCAGGCTGGCTGCGGAGGAACGAACCATGGTCTTCTTCGAGGCGCCGCACCGGCTGGCCGCTTTCCTCGCCGACGCCGCGGACGCGTTGGGCCCTGATCGTCCCGCCGCTGTCTGCCGCGAACTGACCAAACCGTACGAGCAGGTGGTGCGCGCCCCGCTGGCGGAGTTGGCCCACTGGGCGGCCGACCCGCCCCGCGGCGAGGTGACTGTGGTGATTCAAGGCGCATCGCCCGCCGCCAGCGACGACTGGGAATCGGCCGTCAGCCGGGTTCGTGTTCGGATGGCTGGCGGTGCGAAGCTGTCAGAGGCGGTCGCCGAGGTGGCCCGCGAGGCGGGGCTGCGCCGCAAGGAGTTGTACGAGCGGGCGCTGGCCGCGCGCACCGCCGAGGAGGGGATGAAGTGATCGAATCCGTGATCGAGCGGTTGGGGCTGCCGGGGCTGCCGGAGCCGCTGCCGGCACCGACCACCGACGCCCACACCCACATGGATTCAACCCAGCAGTACTCGGGATTGCGGGTCGTGGACAGCGTCGAGCTGGCTGCCGCCGTCGGAGTGTCACGCATCGTGCAGATCGGCTGCGACTTAGCCAGCGCGCAGTGGTCGGCCCAGCTGGCTGCCACCAACCCGAACATCGTCGCCGCAGTCGCGATTCATCCGAACGATGCCGCCCGAATGACCGACGACCAAGCGTTGGCCGCCTGGCAGACCATCGACGGCATCGCTGGTGCCGGTCCGCATGTCCGCGGCGTCGGCGAAACCGGCCTGGACTACTACCGCACTCGCAGCCCCGAGGGCATCGCTCGCCAGCAGTTGATGTTCCGCCGCCACATCGAAACCGCGAAACGCCACGATCGTGCGCTGGTGATCCACGACCGGGACGCCCACGACGACATCCTCGCGGTGCTCGACTCGCAGGGCTGGCCCGAGCGGGTGATCTTTCATTGTTTCAGTGGGGACGCTGACTTCGCCCGTCGCTGCCTGGCCCACGGTGCCTGGTTGAGTTTCGCTGGAAACGTCACCTACAAGGCGAATCGTGACCTGCGGGAGGCGCTTGCTCTTGCCCCGGCCACCCGCATCCTGGCCGAGACCGACGCGCCCTACCTGACCCCGCTGCCGCACCGCGGCAAGGCCAACGCGCCCTATCTGATCGCGCACACCGTGCGCTTCATCGCCGAGCACAAGGGCGCCGACCTCGCCGAGATGTGTGTCCAACTGGCCCGCAATGCCGAGGACGCCTTCGGCGGCCCATGGGGCATCCAGCATGGCTGAGTTACTCGACCCACGCACCGTGCGCCGGATCGCCGACCGGATCGGGCTGCGTCCCACCAAGCAGCGCGGCCAGAACTTCGTGGTGGACGCGAACACGGTGCGCCGGATAGTCGCTAAGTCGGGTGTCGGTGCCGATGATGTGGTGCTCGAAGTGGGGCCGGGTCTCGGCTCGCTGACTCTCGGCCTGCTGGAGACGGGCGCCCGGGTGACCGCGATCGAGATCGAGGAGGCGCTGGCCGCCGAACTTCGTCACACCGTCTCAGAACTGCAGCCCGCAGCCGCCGACCGGCTGCTGGTGGTGCACGCGGACGCGCTCGACGTCACCGAGCTGCCCGGGCCCAGGCCGACCATGGTGGTGGCGAACCTGCCCTACAACGTCTCGGTGCCGGTGCTGCTGCATGTGCTGGAGACGTTCCCCGACTGGAGCATCGGGTTGGTGATGGTGCAGCTTGAGGTTGCCGATCGGCTGGTTGCCGGTCCCGGTTCGAAGGTCTACGGCGCCCCCAGCGCGAAGCTGGCCTGGTACGCCCGGGCGGAGCGGGTTGGCACGGTGCCGCCGAGTGTCTTCTGGCCGGTGCCCAACGTCGAATCGGGTTTGGTGCGGCTGGTTCGTCACGATCCGCCGCCGACCTGGGCGAGTCGGCAGCAGGTCTTCGCCGTGATCGACCAGGCCTTTGCCCAGCGCCGCAAGATGCTCCGTTCCGCCTTATCGGGGCTCTTCGGCTCATCTGCGGCGGCGTCCGAGGCGATCACGGCAGCCGGCCTGGACCCAACCGCGCGCGGCGAGATGTTGACGGTCGAGGAATTCGCGCGGCTCGCCGAGCAGCTGGGATAGGTTGTGGCCGTGAGCAGCGTGCGCGTGCCTGGCAAGGTGAATCTTGCGCTCTGTGTCGCCCCTCGGCGCGCCGACGGCTACCACGAGCTGGTCACCGTCTTCCAGGCGGTTTCGCTGCACGAGGAGATCACCGCGCTCGCCCGCCAAGACGCCGAGATCGGGCTGCAGATGACCGGTGAAGGCAGCGAAGAATTGCCTTGCGACCAGAGCAATCTGGCGGTGCGGGCGGCGCGGCTGCTTCGTGAGCGGTATTCCCGCCCCGATTTGGGGGTTGACCTGCGGGTCCGCAAGCAGGTGCCGATGGCCGGAGGAATGGCCGGTGGCTCGGCGGACGCAGCGGGCGTCCTGCTGGCCTGCAGCCAAGCATGGCAGCTTGGCGCGGGCAGTTCGGAGTTGTCCGGGATAGCAGCCGAGTTGGGTAGTGACGTGCCCTTCCTGTTGTTCGGTGGCAACGCGGTTGGTACCGGACGCGGTGAGCGGCTGCGGGCCATGCCGGCGCTTGGCCGCTTGGAGTGGGTCTTCGCGCTTGCTCCCCGGGGTTTGTCGACGCCGTCGGTTTATCAGCGGTTCGACGAGCTGGTTGAGCGCGGCGTGCTCGTGCCGAACACTGAACTGTCGAAGCGGTCGCTGGACGCACTGTGCAGCGGGGACGCCGCCCAGGTCGCTCCCGAGTTGCGCAACGACCTGCAGCCTGCCGCGCTGGAGCTCTACCCCGAGTTGGCGGCCACCCTGGAGGCCGGCTTGTTCGCGGGCGCCCTGGCCGCAGTCTTGTGCGGATCGGGACCCACCTGCGCCTTCCTCTGCACCGACGCTGACCAGGCGGACCGGCTGGCAGCCGCGCTGGCAACGGCCCCAGAAGTCCGGGGGACGCGGCGAGCGCACGGCCCGGTCCCCGGGCCTGAGGTCTTGTGATGGACGAGGTCGACCGGCTGGTCGCCGCCTGGTCACGCGAACGCCCCGATCTCGACACCGCACCCATGCAGGTGTGGTCACGCATCAGTCGGCTGGCGCAACTACTGGACGCGGCCCGCGCCCGGGCCTACTCGGCGCAAGATCTGCAGGTCTGGGAGTTCGACGTGCTGGCCGCGCTGCGCCGGGCAGGGGAACCGTACCGGCTGACCCCAGGCCAGTTGATCAACCAGACCCATGTCACCTCTGGCACCATGACCAACCGCGTCGTGCGGCTCGTCGAACGGGGTCTGGTCAGCCGAACCGCCAACCCCGCAGATGGGCGGGGTGTCTTGGTGCAGCTCACTGCTGAAGGACGCAGCAGGGTGGACGCAGCTCTGGCCGACCTGGTGCGATCAGAGGAAGAGTTGGTGGGGGCACTGCCGGCTGACGAGCGTGCCACACTGGCGGCCATCTTGCGCAAGCTGCTGATAGCCCAAGAGACCCGGGCGCGCTGATCCGGGACGTACGCTCAGCCCCCGGTTTCGTCCTGTTGTCGGCTGGCGGCCACCCGGGCGGCCCGGGCGTCCTTCTCGGCACTGACCAACCGAGGCTCCTTCTGGAGGTTCGCCAACCCGTTCCACGCCAGGTTGACCAGCTGTGCCGCTAGCTCCTCTTTGGGTGGTTCTCGCTCGTCGAGCCAGGATTGTCCGGCCGCGGCCACCAACCCGACCAAGCCCTGGGCGAA
>JAAYVP010000318.1 GCA_012517115.1 Brooklawnia sp.
GCCGTACTTTCACATCAGGTGACAGGCTTCCTTCTGGTTGTTGGGTGATGGCCAACGTGTGCGGTTGATGCCGTGGTGGCGGGGCTGAAGCCGGGCTGGGTGAAGGAAGCTGGTCACGGTCTGGTCCGGGGCGGTTTGCTGGCGGGCCCAAAGCAGAGCCTCGTGAATGAACACCCTCGTGCTGGCCGGCGGCGATCCGCTGCCCAGGATCTGTGAGCGTGGCGCGACTCCGGTGACAGGCTTCCTTCTGGTTGTTGGGGGATGGCCAATGTGTGCGGTTGATGCTGTGGTGGCGGGGCCGAAACCCGGCTGGGTGAAGGAAGCTGGTCACGGTCTGGTCCGGGGCGGTTTGCTGTCGGGCTCAAACCGGAGCCTCGTGAATGAACACCCTCGTGCTGGCCGGCGGCGATCCGCTGCACAGGATCTGTGAGCGTGGCCCGACTCCGGTGACAGGCTTCCTTCTGGTTGTTGGGTGATGGCCAACGTGTGCGGTTGATGCTGTGGCGGCGGGGCCGAAACCCGGCTGGGTGAAGGAAGCTGGTCACGGTCTGGTCCGGGGCGGTTTGCTGTCGGGCCCAAACCAGGCCCCGTGAATGAACACTCGCAGGTCAGGAACGCGTCCATCGCATCGGGTAGTTTCGCGACGATGCTGGTCGTCTGTCGACGACGCTCGCAAATGAGGCCGAAACGACGGTCATCGGGACGGCGGTGACAACAGCTGGATGAGCGGCTCGTTGGCCGCTTGGGTCATCGGGACGGCGGTGACAACAGTTGGAGGAGTGCCTCGTTGACTGATCCCGGTGGTGTCTCTGTTTCCGGGACGGCCACCTGATAGCCCATCTTCTGAGAACGTGACAGCACAAGCGCTCTTTCCCCCTCGTACCGGGCGAGGCCCCAGTCACGACCAGTCTGGTCCGCGGCGTGAACGAGGGAGAACAACAAGTCTGCAACTTCGGAGGTGGATGCGGCGATCAACGTCGCTGCATCTGTTTGGAGCACACACACCATGGCGCCGTCCTCGCCCTGCAGTACCAGCACTGCGCTCGCAGGTTCACCAGTCACCGAAGCAGCCAAGGACTCGCTGGCTCTGGTCGCCAGAACGCCAAAGGCCAGCATCTTGTCTCGTGTTTCGGCGTCCACATCCGAGGCGATTGTCCATTCGGCGTCCGAGTCGACAGCATCCAGCCCAACTCGCTGCAGCAGCCGCTGACCTTCGGCTGAGATTGCCACGACCGCAATCGCCTGGGTCAAGGGCAACCGCACCCCCCGTTCACTCAGTATTTGCGCCTGAGTCATTGTTTGCCCCCAGAAATCCCGGATTGCTTCATATCAGTCCTTAAATGCTTTGATGCCGGCCCAAACTACGTCAGCTACGGCATTCCCGGCAGCACCTATTGCTACCGATACCAAATTCTTCGGGTTGCTAACCGACTCATTTACGCTGTCGACCACCATGTTGCCGAACCCGGAAACGCCGTCATACCTCTGCACCAGCTGAGCCGCTTGTTCGCTTGACAACTGATCGATACCCACGCCAAATTGCTGGCGCGCGACATATTCCCGCATCGCGTTTTGGCGTTCATCGGTGAGGGGGATGCCCATCTCGAAAACATCTAGGCCCACATCTGCAACCCAGCCCTGGGGCCCCAATACGCCGGTTGCCATGTGCAGAACATCGACGGTGGCCTGCGTGTACTCGCCCTCCGCCAGATCAGCGATAACGGTCGCACCACCCAGAATATTACCTAGATTCCCAAAGAAGCCCGCGTCATCAAGCCGTTTGGACGACTGAGCCACCTTTTCCAGGACGCCCAGGCCCTTCCCAACGAAATCCTTGCTAGCGGAGAAGACGTTGTCCGCATAGGAAAGCCAGTCTCGCCCTTTCGTCGACCCGCCGGAGCCCTCCAGCCCACCCGTTGCGTTTGACGCGTCTCGTTGCTCTTCCGCATTCCTTGTGACAGCGGTGCTCATGGCGGACAACCCGGAGGCAACCGAACCTATGCGCACGCACAACTCTGAATCCAACTGCTGAAAGAAACGGCTCGCGTCGCTGCCCTGCCAAACGTACCGCGGCAAAGCCCTGAGCGAAGACTGGATCGCGAGAAGAGCTTCTGAAGCCTGAGTCAGACGGGCAGCCAAGGCGTCTAACTGTTCGACGTTTGCGCCGATCATTCCTTGAACCATGAATTACCCTTTTCTCCTTGTTGCCGCATTCGTGATTGTAATCATCGGCTGCGACCACACCTAGCCGAACCAGGGGCTGGAACGCCTCGACCGCCTCAGTCAGTATGATCCGCTGTCCGAGTGGTGCCGCGCCCGACAATACCAATAGCCGTGGTCACACGTTGGAGGCGTTCTCCTGCGCTTGCGCGTTGCACCGTGAAACGAGTCCAATCGTCCACTGGCACCCGCAGGGATGTCGGCGGTCACGCGATACTGCCCAGTGACGGTGCTGTACTTGCCCGCTGGCGGCCGTGGGATTTGCCCGACTCCCCGGTAGAGAACGTCGCCTTTGCACTATGGGTTGCACAGCATTCGGAGGACTCTGGACAGCGCCGGCGGCTGGGCCGGTCGTTTCGGCGTGAGAAGAGGAGTCAGCCCCGGGGCCGGTCGCTTCGGCGTGGGAAGAGTAGTCAGCCCCGGGGCCGGTCGCTTCGGCGTGGGAAGAGAAGTCAGCCCCGGGGCCTCCAGATCCTCGTTGACGCCGTGAACCAGCATCCCTGATGGAGTCCCATCGATGGCATCGGTGGCGCAGACAAGGATCACGTCGGTCTGCCGTTGCTCAACTGGGCTCGGCGGTTGTACTTGCCGGGTCCCCATCGAACTGACGTCGTACCGGCGACAACACGAGCATCTCCAGAATCAGGGTGAGCGCCACCAGTACGGCGGCCAGCGCGAAGATCTCCGCGGTGTCTATGTTGATCTGGGCCTGACGCACCTGCGCCCCGATCCCGGTGGAGATGGCGAGCAGCTCGCCCATCACTGCCAGCCGCACCGACTGACCGCAGGCCACGGTGAAGGCGGTGATGATCGCCGGGGTCACCGAGGGAATGGTGATGTGGCGCAGGGTGCCCAGGCGTCCGAACTGGAAGACCTGCGCCATCTCCAGCAACTCCGGGCTCACCCGGTTCACCCCGTCGCGGGTCGCGGTGTACAGCAGCGGCAGCGTCACGCAGACGATGAGCAGGATCACCACCTGCGCCGTCGGCCCGAACCACACCATCGCCACCACGACGATGACGATTGGGGGAGCGCTGAGCAGAATCTGAATGATCCCTTGCGAGAGCCAGTCCAGCTGCGGAACATGTGCGGACGCCCAGCCCCAGGTCAACGCGAGGACGGTCGACAGCAGGAGCCCGATGGCGGCCCGGGTCAGCGTCAGGCCGAGCATCGGCCACAGCTGTCCGCCGATGATCAACTCGGCCAGCGCGTCCCAGGTGGCTAGCGGGGACGGCAGCACATACTCCGGTAGGGTCGCCGAGATCGCCCACCACACGCCGAGCACGGCCAGCAGCCCGGCCCCGGTCCACAACGAACGTGAACGTGAACGGGGCCGGCTCGGCGCAGTGGAGTTCAGCGTCAGTTGGGCCATCGGTCAGCGAGGATCGTGGGCGTAGAAGGTGTCGCTGGGCAGGGCTTCGCCGTAGATCTTCGGGTTGACCTCGCCGATCCGGGTCAGGAAGTCCTCGTACCCGGCCCGGGCCTGCTCGGCGGGCACCACATCCACTTGCAGCCGGGGGATGACCTGGGTGATCACGGCCTCCGGCAGGTCATACTCGGCGGCGAGCGCGGCGATGGTTTCCGGGTCTAGGGCATTGGCTTTGGCGGCGCTGGCCTCGAGTTCGTCGAGCACCGCGCCGACCAGTTCCGGTTTAGAGTCGACCAGCGCGCCGGGCATCACCACGCCGGCCATCGGGAAGCGGGCCTCGCCACCGGTGATCTCGCCCCATTCCTGCTGCAGGTCGAGAACCCGGGTCAGCGGTCGTCAGGCTTCACCGGCCTTGATCGTCGCCAGCGTGGCCAGGTGCTCGTGGACGACGGCGTACTCGATGTCGCCCTGGGCGAGCATCTGGACGATCTGCCGGGCGTCCTCAACCCCGACGATCTCCATGTCGGCGGCCGGCTCGATGCCGTTCTGCTTCATCACGTACTGGAAGACCAGGTCGGGCATGTTGCCGGGCATCGCGACGCCGACCTTCTTGCCCTTCAACGATTCCGGGTCGCCCACTGGCGCGCCGTCGGGGCCGAGTACGAAGATCATGCCCCACACCACCGGAGCGATCAGTCGGACGTCGACGCCTTTGTTGTACAGGTTGGCCGCGACATAGGCCGGTGTCGCCGCCAGTTGCGCCTGATCTTTCTGCAGCAGCGACTTCACCTGCTCGACATCCGACCAGGTGCCGATCTCGACTGCGTTCACATACTCATCGAGGGCCCCCTGATCGCCGAATCCGGCCAGCGGGGCACCGAAGGCGAGTGTCTCGGGGCGATAGACCGACATCACGTCGATGATCTCGGCGGCGTCCGGGGTGGTGGCCGGTTCGGGTTCCGAACCGGATCCGCAACCGCTCAGCGCGGTCGTCACGGCCAGCGCCAGCGCGAGGACGCCGGCCGCGAGGTGCTTCCTGAGTGTCTTCACTGTCTGTTTCCTCTTCTCGATCGGACGGATCTGGGCAGGCTCTCGCCCAGGCAGGGGTGGTTGGGTGATTGAAGGGTCCGCCGGTCAGGCGGTCTGGCGGCTGCCGGTGCTGAGCCGGAACGTGCCGGGTGGGCCGTCCATGAACAGCAGCCGGTCGGAGACCGCGGCGGCTTCGTCCGGGTTGTGGGTCACCCAGACGGTGGAGATGCCGTTTCGGTGAATCAGGTCCAGCAGCAGGTCGCGCAGGGTCTGGGCGAGTTCGGGGTTGAGCGCGGAGAACGGTTCGTCGACCAGCAGCAGGGTCGGACGAGCGGCGAGCGCCCGGGCGATGGCCGTTCGTTGCCGCATCCCACCCGACATCTGCGCCGGGCGAAGATGCATCGCATCGTCCAGGCCGACCCGCTGCAGCCAGTCCCGGGCGACCGACGGGGCGTCCGGAAGGTGCCTCAGTGCCAGGGTGACGTTCTTCTCCGCGCTGTACCAGGGCAGTAGCCGGGGCTCCTGGAAGACCATCGCACGCCGGCCGCCGCCGGTGTCGATCTCGCCGGCGGGCACGGGGAGCAGCCCGGCCAGCGTGCGCAGCAGGGTGGTCTTGCCGGCTCCCGACGCGCCGCGGACGGCGAGGATCTCTCCGGCGCGCAGGTCGAGCGACAGACCGTCGAGCAGCACCAGCCCGCGCATCACCAGCCGCAGTTCGCGCACGCGAAGACCGCCCGGCTGGTCTGCTTCGGCCGCGCCCGGTTGACTCACTCCGGTTTCACCGCCACGAAACCGACAGCGCACAGGTACCGCTGGTTCGCCTTGAAGGTTCGGCGCATCGCCAGGACGCGTTCGCGGGCGGGCTTGTTCCGGGCGACATTGAAGACGAACTTGGCGAACCCGGCCAGGCCTTCGTCCGCGATCAACCGCTTCGGCTCCAGCAGAGCCATCTCGTTGCTGGTCGAATAGCGAACGGTGAAACCGGCCTCTTCCAGCAACTTCTGCCACCCGGCCATGGTGAGCGGCCGGGCGCCGACCTTGATGGTGCGAGACAGGTTCTTCTGTATCTCGGCCGCGCTCTCGTCCGAGGTGTCAGGCGTGAAACCCAATTCGTGCAGCCCGTAGCGTCCACCCGGAGCGAGAATGCGGAAGGCCTCCCGCATGGTCGCCAGCTTGTCTTCGTCCGACTGCATGGTGAGCATCGCCTCGCCCACCACCAGACTGGCGCACCCATCGTCCAGCCCGGTCTGCTGGGCATCGGCGTTCACCAGGGTGGCATTCTGATGCCCGGCCAGCACATCCAGCAGCGGATTGTCCTCGACATCGCGCACGTCCACGCCCAAGTACTGGGCTGGCTGAACCGCCAGCAGCATTTCTGCGGTCTGGCCAACGCCGGGCCCGAACTCGACGATCCGATCGGTTGACGTCGGGGCGGCCTCGGTGAGCACTCGCCGGGTCAATTCGATGCCGCCCGGACGCAGCACTCGCTTGCCCATCTTGGCGAGCAGCCAGTGGCCCTGTAGGCGCTTCTCTTCCGCACTTTTCGGGCCGTGGACAGTCGCTTCTTTCGTGCTCACTTGGATCCCCCCTGAGCGGCCTCGACCGCGGCAACATCGACCATGGTCAGAGCCAGATGGCAGGCCTCGACCGCGGTCAGGGCGTGCCGTTCACCGGGGGCGAGATAGACGATGTCGCCCGGGGCCAGCATCGAGACCTCGCCGGCCACCGAGAACTCCATCTGGCCGCTCAGCAACTGCACCACCACGGCGCGCGGGCTAGCGTGTTCGGTCAGCAGCTGGCCGGCATCGAAGGAGAAGAGGACGAACCGCAGCAGGTCGTTGTTGAGCACCACCCGGCTGGTGGTCGCTTCTCGAAGGATCGGCAACTGCTCGATCAGACCGGTGTAGACCTGCGACTCTGCAGAGGACGTCAACGGCGTGTTGGACATAGAGAACTCC
>JAAYVP010000319.1 GCA_012517115.1 Brooklawnia sp.
ATGGTGCTCTACGCGGTCGAGGCGCTGCGGCGCGGCAGCGTAGGGGCGGGCCGCCTGGAGCCATTGCTACGCCTGCCCGGCCTGACCGATGTACTGGTCAACGGGCCAGGTCAGGTGCTGATGGACCGCGGCCACGGCCTGGAGCCGACCGAAGTGGTCTTCGAGTCCGACGACGAGGTGCGGCGGCTGGCGACCCGGCTGGCGGCCAGCGTCGGGCGCCGGTTGGACGACGCCTGCCCTTTCGTCGACGCCAGGCTCACCGACGGCACCAGGTTGCACGCGGTGCTGTCGACGATCGCGGACCCCGGCACCTGCCTGTCGCTGCGGGTTCCCGCGCGGCGGTCGTTCGCCATCGACGACTGGGTGGCCAACGGATCGATCACCGAACCGATGGCCGTATTCCTGCGAGCGCTGATGGCATCCAAGGTGGCCTTCCTTGTCTCTGGCGGTACCGGGTCAGGAAAGACGACGCTGCTGGCGGGTCTGCTAGGCCTCATACCCGCCGATCAGCGGCTGCTGATCGTCGAGGACTCCCGCGAACTCGCACCCGACCATCCGCATTGTGTGCGACTCGAATGCCGTGCCCCGAACTCCGAGGGAGCCGGTGCGATCACGATGACCGATCTGGTGAGGCAGGCGCTGCGGATGCGCCCCGACCGGTTGGTGCTGGGTGAGGTGCGTGGCGGCGAGCTCTGCGACCTGTTGGCCGCACTGAACACCGGTCATGAGGGCGGTTGCGGCACCGTGCACGCCAACTCGGTGCGCGATGTGCCCGCTCGCCTGGAGGCGTTGGCCGCGCTGGGTGGGTTGGGACGTGAGGCCTGCCACGCTCAGGTGGCGGCGGCGCTGCGGGTGGTGGTGCAGGTGGCGAGACTGCCCGACGGACGACGCAGCGTGACCGAATTGGGTGTGGTGCGACGGGCAGCGCGCGGTCACGTGGTGATCGAGAGCGCCGTCAACTGCCCAGACGGACGAACCTTGCAGTCAGGACCGGCGTTCGACGAATTGGTGGAGCTGATCGGAGCGTCGGTGGGTGGTGAAACGGCATGATCGCGTTGGCGTGCTTGGCTTTCGCGGCCACCTGTGTGCTTTGGTGGCCGGCCGATCCGTCGGTCCGGGCAGCGGCGTGGCTGACTGGCGAGGCGATGACCAAGCGGCGCGTCGTGCCGGCGGGTCTGCTGCCGTCGTTGATGGGGGCGGGCGTGATCGCGGCCACCACACTCGTCGCCGCGCGGGCCTTGGTTTGGGTGGTCCCCGTGCTGGTCGCCGCAGGCACGCTCGGTTGGTTGATCAGTCAAGCGCGGGCCGAACGCGTCCGCCGCGAGGCCGCCGAAGAAGTTGTGCACGCCTGCCAGGCGCTCGGTGCCCAGTTACGGGTCGGTGATGTGCCAGCCCGGGCGTTGACCCGGGTCGCTGTCGACAGTCCGTTGCTGCAACCGGTTGCTGCGACGCAGGCGATCGGGGGTGACGTGCCGGCCGCGCTCCGTGCGGTGGCCGGGCGTCCGGGTTGTCACGGGCTGTTCGACCTGGCCAGGTCGTGGCAGCTCTGTCAGGTGACCGGCGCGCCGATCGCGGACGCGGCAAACCGGGTGGCGGACGGGTTGCGGGTGGACGCGGCGGCAGAGCGACTGGTGGCAGCCGAACTCGCCGGCCCGCGTGCCAGCGGCCGAATGCTGGCTGCGCTGCCGGCGTTGGGTATGGGGCTCGGCTACGTCAGCGGCGGTGATCCGATCGAGTTTCTGGGCGGCACTTGGGTAGGCCAGATCTGCTTGGCCGTGGCGGTCTGCCTGGTCTGTGCGGGGCTGGTCTGGACGACGCTGCTGAGTCGGGTGGGG
>JAAYVP010000038.1 GCA_012517115.1 Brooklawnia sp.
GAATACCCGCGCTGGACGAGCGAGTCAACGCACTGGAGTTCTTCGTCCATCACGAGGACCTGCGACGGGGTGGCTCGTTCGATGTCCGCCCTCGGGTCTTGGACGCCGAGACCGACAACCTGCTCTGGGACGCCGCGGTCAGACTGGCCACCCGGCGTCTGCGGGGCCTGCGGGTGGGTGTGCTGTTGCAGCGTGTCCGGGATGGGCTTGCCACCGATGAATTGGCGGTGGTCACGACGGGACGCGCCCCAGTCACCGCCTGTGGAGAGCCTGGTGAACTCGTGCTTTGGTTGTTCGGACGCGAGCGGGCCGCGGAGGTGCGGTTCAGCGGACCCCTGCCGGGGTTGGCGAAGCTGCGCTCCAGATCGTTGACCGTGTGAGCACTCCAGCGCTGATTGATCACTAGCCACCATCCACAGACCCTGGGGAAGCCTTGGGGAAAACCCAGTCTTGCTGTGCACTCATCGGCTTCGTCTGTGGACGAAGCGGTGACTAGACGAATTACGTCGATGTTGTTCAACCGAACCTCTTGTCGGCCAGCGCCGCAAACACTAAGAATGTTCCCGCGGCGCGCGGCAGCGTCGACGAACACAACGCGGGGATCCCACTGACGGGGAACCACCTCGCCACGTCGGTAGGGTGACGGGCCGGCGGGAGCCCACGAAGTGTGCGTGTGACCGGAATCGTCACGTTTCTTCGGTCCACCGGGGGCCCCGACGCTCTGACGTCGGGGCCCCCGCACTTTGCGGCGTCTTTGCGCCGCGATCGGGCGGGTGATGGCGCCGATCACGGCAGGCCACTTCTCCAGCCCACCGTGGTGACGTCCCCAGTCCGGCGGCGGCTGCGGGCCGGTGCGCGATCAGTCAGCATGCGGCTGGGGGCGGCTGGGCGAGGCGTGCTAGCCAGTGCGGCAACCGCTCGGCAACACCGATCATTTGTGAGGCGAGTTGAGGTGAACCTCCCCTTGCACCTCGCTATCTGAGAAACTGGGCGCCATGACTTCCGATACCTTGAACGCCGCGATCAACCTTCGTCTGGCCTTGCTCGAATTGCCTTTCACCGAAGGCGCGGAGGGCGAGATCGGACTCGCAGAGCCGCTGCTCGCGAGGCAGCGTGAGCTCTCTCGCCGCCTCGCCGATCGGCTCTGCCCGGCCGATCAACGCATCCAAGACTTCCTGGACGACTACTTGTCGGACGCATCGGTGCAGCCCCAACTGCCGCACCAGACGCTCATCCTCGACCAGGCGGGGCTCGCCCGTGGGCTGAGTCTGCCGTTCGATGGTGACGAGTTCCACTCGCCGCTGCTGTCGAGTTACCGTCTGGCGAACGGCGTCCTGCACAACCCGGCAAACGACCGGCGCACCACCGCGGGTGTCTTCCACATCGCGCAGGGTGGCCTGCCGATTCCCGATGACAAAATCTCTGTCCGGAAAGATGTCTTCGCGCGGATGCTGCAGCTAGCGTTCAAGCCGCCCTACGAGGACATGGTGCTGCCCTACACCGCCAACCAGCCGACCCCGGCAGCCTGCTTCGTGTCGCTGATGATGCGGCCGCTGGTGGTTCCGGCTGTGCCGGGACGCGGGCCTGCGAAGACCATGGAAACCCGCTTCATCGTCCCCGGTGGGCTGGTCTGCAACCTCGATTTCGTCGAAGGCATCTTCGGTAACGCCGGCGATCCGCAACTGCCCGAGAACGACGCAGCGCTCGACCCGAACGGCTGGTCGGGGCACACCGGATGTGTCATCCTGGCGCCTCACCTCACGAAGGTGACCAAGAAGAGCCTCGGGATGCCGCACTGGGATGACGCCACCGAGCGAGAGCGTCGCGATGGCCAGTGCTGGAAGAACGAGGACGAGCGCTACAACGGCGGTCAGGCGTTCAAGCTCTGCGCTCGCGACGAGCGTGGCGTCATGGTGACCGTCATCGCCGACAACTATTTCGGCTACTGCAAGAAGGAAGTCAAGACGCAGCTGTCGTACGCCGCGAACCTGCTCGGCTGCGCCGAGGAGGAGCACGCCGGCGGAGCGCGGGTCTACCCGACCTACAACGCCGGCCAGGAGTTCCTCGACAAGTACACCCCGGAGGACTACCGGATCGAAGACGTGCTCGCCCGCGACCCCGACCGGTTCGACCCGCAACCGGAGGGTCATGCAATCGACCGGTTGCACCCGCACCTGGTGCTCGTCCCAGGCGGCGCCACCTACTCAATGCGCAACCAGACGATCAGCTGGACCGACTCCGCCGACCAGGTACAGACCATCAAATTACTGACCGGCAAGGTCTATATCACTCCGGCCGGTTTCCGCATCTACGCCAAGCACCGCGAATCGGACGAGACTCAATGGCACCTGATCGATGTCTCCCCCTTCTCCACCGAATGCCACAAGCCGGCCACCGTATCTGGTGGCGGCAAGTCCGAGATCAGCAAGTCGCTGTCTGATGCATTCGTCTTCGGCAATGCCTACTCCGCCGACTACGAAGAAGACATGCGCCACGTCCAGCGCCTGCTCGACTCGGACTTCTCAGACCGGTTCGCCAATCCCGAGTACAACGGCAAGGACCGCCGTCCGATCATGTCGCCACGCCGCAGTCTCGGCTCGGTCATCAAGTTGCTCACCCCGAGCAGCGCCTACCACGACGACTACAACCACTTCCTGCGCTCGATCCCGGCACACGTGAAGGAGTTGCTGTTCACGGTCAAGCGCTTCTACAAGCCCGAATGGGGTGACGACTGGCGCAGCCACTTCAGTGTCGGCATCATGAACGGCCGCCCGGGCAACGCGTTGCGCCTTGACGGCGAGAAGATCATCGCCAATCAACTGCGGGTCGGCTTCCAGCCCGACGGCTCCTGGCGGCTTTTCAGCCTGCGTCCCGACTTCAGCCCGGCGCTCAAGGTGCAGACCGAGGACGACATCACTGCCTCCACGGTCTGCCAGCCCTTCGAGAAGGCCCCGGAAGGCTTCGGCAACCAGGGCGGGCTACCGCGCAAGTTCGTGGCGAACTGTGAACAGTTGCTCTTCCAGCGTCCCGACGACGCCATTCACCGCGGGTACGACAAGCAGGCCGAGATCGACCTGTCACGGTCGGGCACATTCATCTCCAACTTCGAGCCGCTGACGCACCAGGCGGCCCGCGACCTGATGGAGAACGCGCAGGCCTTCAGCGAGTACACCAAGCCGATGAAGGACCTGATCCGCCAAGTTGCCGAGATGGCCGACGACTCGTCGCCGCAGTTCTGGATCGCCTCGGATCAGCCACGCATCGTCGATGGCAAGCGCTCGAAGAACCCGCGCTACCTGCAGGTTCGTCCCGACGTCGCGAATCCGAAGACGACGGCTGCGGCCGAGCTGGCATCGAAGCTGGTCCGCAAGCTGCCTACTACCGCCGTCGCGCCGCTGTCAGTCGACATCGTCGCCGCCGGACGCCGCAACAACCCGCCAGAAGAGGGCGTGCCTCCGCTGTGCGTGTACAACCCGCTGCACTACATGGAGTTGCCCGAACTGTTCATGGAGTTCATCAGCTCGATGACCGGCAAGTCGCCATCGACCACCGGCGCCGGCAGCGAGGGTGCCCTGACCAAGGGTCCGTTCAACGCGCTGCTGCCGATCGTCGACCTGAACAACAACTTCCTGGCCTATGCTCTGACCGGCTACGACGGCTGGCTCAGCTCAGCGGGCTTCATCGGCCCGAAGGTGCGGGTCAACCACGACATCTCGATGCTGGTTCCCGAGGTCTTCTGCCGGATGACCCCTGACGAGCGTCGGGCGAGCACCCTGATCGCGGACGGCTTCTTGGAGCGGGTAGCAGATTTCGAGCACCAAGGACGCCGAGTCCTGGCCTCCCGGCTCGGTTTCCGCATGAACGAGCGGTTCGCTACCACGTATTTCGGCCGCATCTTCCTGCACCCCGATGTGGTCTTCACCGAAGACATGCTGCGACCCGAACTGCAGGACGAAGCAATCTTCGCCGAATCGATGGACGTCATCGTGACCACCCACCAGCGGGTGGCCCAGGCGTACTTCGACGATGGCGGCATCGAATTGGCGGTTCCCCCGCTCA
>JAAYVP010000320.1 GCA_012517115.1 Brooklawnia sp.
CACGACCTCCTCGAATGGCTCGACCACACCTACCAATAGCGGCTCACCGGATTATGTGGCCGGAATCGGCGCCGTCAGCACGCCGGCCAGGGGAAACAGCCCGTCCGGCCACATAACCCAGCCGTCCACGTAATGGCGCAGCGTGTGCGGGGTGATGTTCTTCCCTGTCAGCGAGGGGCATCGCTCGGCCGCGGTCGTGGTGTGGCGGGGTGACGAGCTTGCCGACGGCGGCTCTGGTCAGCGCGGTGCCTGTGCTGGTCGGGAACAGTGGTCCCTGTGGTTGGGGCGGGAGTTCGGTGAGCCAGGCCGTGACGAGTTTCACGGTGTTCTTCTGTAGCGGGATCACTCGCTGTTTGCGGCCTTTCCCGACGCATTCGAGTTGGCTGTGTGGTCCGATGGTGATGTTGTCGATCCGCAGGCTGGTCAGCTCGCTGACTCGCAGCCCGGTTTGGATGCCCAGGTGCAGCAGGAGCCGGTCACGGCGCCCGAGCCAGGTGGTGGTGTCCGGTGCGGCGATGAGGGCTTCGGCCTCGGGGGCGGTGAGGAACGATACGAGCGTGGTCTTGGTGCGTTTGGCGGGGATCGCTAGGACCTGGCTGATCGTGGCGATCGCGTCTGGTGCCCGGTAGCTGGCGTAGGTGAAGAACGAGCGCAGCGCCGCGCGGCGCGTGTTGCGGGTGGCCGGGGAGTTCCCGCGCTCGGTTTCCAGGTGTTGGAGGAACCCGCCGATCAGGTCCGCGTCGAGGTCGGCCAGAGTGAGCGCCGACGGGGCGATGCCGGTGGCCCGTTCGGCGTAGCCAAGCGGGAGGCGGAACGTGTCGGCGTAGGCCGCTTTCGTGTGGACGCTGGCGTTCAGGTGCCGATCGAGTTTGTCGGTGAAGAACCGTTGCAGCAACGGCGCGAAGTCACTCATTCGTCGCCCCCTCTCGCCTGGATGCGTTCGGCAAGGGCGGCTGCCAGTTCCGGGGTGTTCGACAGATACCAGTAGGTCGCTTCCGGGCCGACGTGCCCGAGGAACGCCGACAGCACCGGCATCATCGCATCGACATCCCCGCCACCACGGATGTGCCCGATCAAAGTGTTGGTGGCGAACGAGTGCCGGAAGTGGTGCAGCCTTGCTGCCGGCTGGTTCGGGCCTGCGGCAAGTCCGGCCATCTCTCGGATCTCTCGGAAGGTGTGCCCTGCGGTCGAGCGAGCGATCCGGGTGCCGCGCCGAGCGACGAACACTGCCGCCGTCTTCGGGACCGGGAACGTCTTGTCCCGAAGGCGCTGATATCTGCTGATCGCTGCCATCGTCGATGAGCGGAGCGGAACGAGGCGGGACTTGCCGAACTTCGTGTCCGTCACGCGTGCCCAGCCGCTGCCGTCACCGGACTCGTCCAGGGTGATGTCCCCGTCATCGAGGTTGCGAGCTTCGCTGATCCTCATCCCGGTCACTGTGAGCAGCCCGAGCAGTGTTTGCCAGGACGCCGCACGGACCTGTGGGGTCAGCCTGCCCGCCGCTGCCAGCAGCATGTCGATCTGGTCGCTGGTGAAGATCAGCGGGCGAGGACGATGCGCCCCATACGGGCGTCCATCGAGGATTGGGATCTCGGTCGCGGGGTCGAACCAGGCGACGTGCGCAGCGAACTGGCGGACGTAGTTCAAGTACTCCAACACGCCGCTGCGGGAGAACTGTGACGCCCAAGCGGTCGCCAAGTCGTGGCGGATGGTGGGCTCGCCTGCTTCTTCCATCCAGGACACGAACCCATCGAGTACCTTGCCGGGCGTGGCCAGTTTGAACCCGAGCGCCCGCCTGGTCGTCAGGTAGCCGTCCAGGAGTTCACGCAGGTCGTTCATCGAGTCCACCTGCTCGACGCGGCAGCTGGCCACTCGGGGGCCAATGCAGACAGTCGGTTCGTGTCGACCTTGGTGTAGATCGCGGTTGTGCGTAGGTGAGCGTGCCGCAGCAGGCCCTGAACCTCCTGCAACGTGGCCCCGGAGGCGAGCATCCCGGTCGCGAACGTGTGTCGCAGCCGGTGCGGGCCGAACTTCTCCACTCCCGCCTTGAGGCAGATCTGTCGGACGGTCCCGCAGACACCGTTGGCGGTCAGCGGCTGGACCGGGTCGATCACGGTGAAGAACACTTCCTCGCCGACGATCCGGCCGCCGCGGCCATGCAGGACGTAGTCCTCCAACGCTTGGCCGATCTCATCCGGCAGTGGGAGTTCATCGACGCGATCGCCTTTGCCCCGGACACGAAGTGTTCCGGTGCGCCATCCGACGTCATCGAGCCGGAGCCCGGCGATCTCGCAGGCGCGTAGTCCCAGCCCGGTCAACAGCAACAGGATCGCCCGGTCACGCAGGCCTTTCGCCGAATGCAGATCGAGAGTGTTGAACAACGCCTCGATCGTCCCCGCAGGCACCGGGTCAGGGATCGACGACAGGCGCCAGGCTGCCGCGTGGGGCACCACTCCGGCCAAGTCCTGCCCCGTCCGGCCCGAGCGGTGGGCGTACTGCAAGAACGAGCGCAGCATCACCAACTGCTTGCCCAGCGTGGACGCCTTCAACCCTCGCCCTGCTTCCAGGTTCACCCACTCGATCACCCTCGCCGCCGTCAACGTCCGCAGCGACCGATCGACCGGCGCAGGCAGCCACTCCACGAACCCCGCGACACGGGCCGTGTAAGCGGCAGCGGTGCGCTCCTGCGCTGACCGCTCCCGCAGCAGCCACTTCTCGAACTCGTCCAGCACCACCCGAGCGTCGGCGCGGCGCTGATCACGATGAATCACCATCCCTGGTCCTCCTGACCCGAAGCCAGGCGATCCCAGCGACCGCCCAGTCAGATCAAGCGAACCCCCAC
>JAAYVP010000321.1 GCA_012517115.1 Brooklawnia sp.
GGTGACTGGGGCATCGTGGGGGTGGCGAACCGCTCGCGTCGGATCATCGACCCGATGATCGCGCAGGACTTCTTGTACTCGATCCTGCAGCTCAGCCCCGAAGGCACCGACGTGCAACTGGTGGACGTGCATCGTCGGCTGTTCGTGGCAGCCGAACAGCCCGCCGATGTCTTGGCTGCGATCGCCGATCCCAGCCACAAGATCGTCACGCTTACCATCACCGAAAAGGGTTATAACGCCGACGGCGTCACCGGCAAGTTGATGCTCGATTCGCCCGAGATCGCCCCCGGCCTTGCCGGCCCCGACTCGGCTACCGCCCCACTCGCCCAGCTCGCCTGGGGCCTGGTCAAACGAGCCCAGGAATCGCAGGCCCCGATCACGGTGCTGTCCTGTGACAACATGCAGTCGGCCGGCAACACCACCGCAAGAATGGTGCAACAGTTCCTGGAGGCCGCCAAGGTCGACAGCCAGGTGCTCGACTATGTGGCCAACCAGGTCAGCTTCCCCAACGCCATGGTCGACCGGATCGTGCCGGGCACCAACGAGCAGACCAAGCAGCAGGTCGAACAGATCCTCGGGCTACGTGACGAGGCCCCAGTACCAGCCGAGGCCTTCACCATGTGGGTGCTGGAGGATCACTTCAAGGCCGGTCGCCCGGCGTGGGAAGCCGCCCCCGGCGTCACCTTCTCCGAAGAGGTCGAGCAGTACGAGTTGGTGAAGCTGCGCCTGCTCAATGGCTCGCACTCGCTGATCGCCTATCTGGGCGGGCTGAGCAACTCGCCGACCATCCCGTCGGCCCGTGACAAGGAGTTCGTCGCTAGGTCGGTGCAGGCCGCGATTCGCAATGAGTATCTGCCCAGCATCGACCCGCTGCCGCAAGGTTTCGACCCGGACGCCTACATCGCCCAACTGTTCCATCGCTGGCAGAACCACGCGCTCGGTGACAAGACGGCACGGGTTGGTTCGGACGGCTCGGCCAAGCTGCTGCAACGCATTCCCGAGCCGGCCCTTCGGATGCTCGACATGGGTGAGATGCCGCACCAGATGGCGCTCACCGCCGCCGCCTGGATCGCCTGTGTCGCGCCGCCGGCCGGCTTCGACCCGGGCCCCATCGCGGCTGAGATGGAGGAGCCGCAGCGCGAGAACCTGGCGAAGACCACCGCAGGCGCGAAGGGCATCGGTGAGCATGTGGCGAAGATCATGACCGGCGGCTACTTCCCAGCCGAGTTGGGCGAGCGAGCCGAGTTCACCGACCGGGTAGCCGAACTGGTCGAGATCATCGTCGCCGACGGCGTCGAAGCGGCCGCCAACGACGCCCTAGGCGACTAGTGACAAGGATCGCCGATGCTGGCCTGCCGGTTCGCAGGTTGTGTCAGCATGCTTGGACAATGTCTCCCAACGTGCGAAGGAGCACACGCATGAACTCAATGCTGCGGCGTGGAATCGCCGCGGTCGGCCTGGCGGCACTCCTGGCGGGCTGCACCTCCACCCCGGCCGCAGACCCGA
>JAAYVP010000322.1 GCA_012517115.1 Brooklawnia sp.
CGCGGGCGGCAGGTCGGCCAGTTGGCGTGCCACTTGGCCGATCAGGAAGGTCTTGCGTGCCAGGGTGGGCCATTCGTCCAAGATGAACCGGCGGTGATCGGTGCCCATGGCGATGACCAGGTCGGCTTGTTCCATCATGGCGCGGGTGAGCTGTCGGGCGTGGTGGGTGGTGGGGTCGCCGCGTCCGTCGACGAAGACCGCCATCTGCGGGCAGAGCCCCGCCCCGGTGACCGCGTAAACCCCCGCTGAAGCGAACCGGACGCACGACAGGCCCGCGGCCTGGGCGACGATCTCGGCGTAGGCCGAACGGCAGATGTTGCCTGTGCACACGAACAGCACTTCGTAAAGCGCGTGGCTGTCACTTACGGGTTGCGGCATGGACGGCTCGGTTAGGCCTCGACCGGGGTGGTTCATCGAAGCTGGGCGACGACATGTTGGGCGATCTCGGCCTGCGCCTGGGCGGACAGTTGCTCGCCGTTGCCGAGGCCGGGCTGACCTACATCGATGAAGGTGCCGCCCACCGCCTCGACGGCTTCGCGGATTGATTGGGCGTGCATGGTCAGCCAGTAGGGCGCAGCCACCTCGGTGGTAACCGGCGACAAGGCCACCAGCTTCGCTTGCGGCAGCGCGGCACGCAGGTCGGCGAAGTACTGCCTTGATTGGTCGCCGATCGCGAAGTCTCCGTCGGCCGCGCCGCCGAAGGTGACAACCACATCGGGGTGCGCCTGCGCGATCGCAGTGACGGTGCCACCGAAGGGGGCGCAAGGCGAGCCGTCACACGAGCTGGGGTTGGTCAGGAAGCCTCGCCCCGGCGCCGACAGGTTCACCACCGGGCCCCACCCGAGTTGCGCTGACGCAGCTCCAACCCAGGTGACAGATGGGTCGCCGACCGAGTGGGAGTCACCCATGACCACGACACTGATCTGGGTGGCCGGTGTCGTTGGAGGCTGGTCTAGCACCGATGAGGACGCCGGCTCACCGGTCGCTGCCGGATGCTGCGAGGTTGTCGGGGCGTGGCTGGTGGTCTGCACGGTTGACGCAACGCCGGTGACCGTAGCGGGGGTACGATGCCACAGCAGCGCGATGGCGCTCAAAGTCGCGGCAACAAGACCCAACACGATCAGGCCGATAGTGGCGAGTCTGTTGCGGCTGCGGGGTGGCGGCATGGCATTCCTTTTGGCATCCCGATTGGCTCTGACGCAGGGGCAAGCATTAGCATACTTTGGCGGAAGGCTTACTCGCCTCATGTACACCCCCAATTCGATGCACCGCCACAACCGCTGAGGCCGTGCGCGTTACAAGGATGGTTGATGGAGCTACAGCAGTACCTGCAGATTCTTCGGGCGTACTGGCGCAGTGCGTTGGCGACCTTGTTCGTCTGCGTTGCGCTGGTTGCCGCCTACACCTTGCTGCAGCACCCGACCTACACCGCGTCGTCGACGGTCTTCATCACAGTTGAGAGCGGCGGCACCGCAGGTGAACTCTCGCAGGGCGCAACCTATGCCGAACGGCAGGTGAAGTCGTTCGTCAGCGTGGCGACCACCGCCATCGTGCTGCAGCCGGTGATCGACGAATTGCGGCTCGACACCACACCACTCAAGCTGGCCCGCGACCTGCAGGTGAGCTCGCCAGCGAACACCTCGATCATCAAGATCGACGCCACCAGCGAATCACCGGACCAGGCGGCAACCCTTTCGAACGCGGTGGCCCAGAGCCTGGTGGACGCGGTGGGAGAACTGTCACCCCCTGGCACGGAAGGCGTTGGACTGGTCAGCGCCACGATCATCGACCAGGCGTTGGTGCCGACCAGCCCGACCGCTCCGCGTCCGGCCCAGAACTTGGCGCTCGGGGTGCTGTTGGGATTGTTGCTAGGTGCGGGTCAAGCCATTCTGCGCAGCACCCTCGACACCCGGGTTCGCACCAGCGAAGACTTGGAACAGATCACCGCCGCACCGGTGCTGGCCGAGGTGGGCCGGGTGGAGCGTACCGCCGAACGCGCGGAGGACGTGGCGGAGCTGAACTGGCGCAACGCCGAGGCCTACCGGCGGTTGCGCACCAACGTCGGTTTTGTCGGACTGGGTGGGGAGCGTCGCTCGTCTATCGTGGTCACTTCGGCCCTGGCAGGCGAGGGCAAGACCGAGATCGCGACCAACCTGGCGAAGGTGCTGGCGCAGGCGGGCGAGTCGGTGCTGCTGATCGACGCCGACCTGCGGCGCCCCGAGGCGGCCAACAGGTTGGGACTCGACGGCGAGGTGGGCCTGTCCGATGTGCTCACCGGCCGCGCCAGCCTGCGGGACGCGATGATTCTGGCCGCACCCAACCTGGCGGTTCTGCCGGCCGGGACCGTGCCACCCAATCCGTCAGAACTGCTGGGCTCAGAGGCCATGGCGAACCTGCTGCGACAGGTGGAAGAGCAGTACGACTACGTGCTGTTCGACAGCCCTCCCCTGCTGCCGGTGACCGACGCGGTCGTTCTCGCCGCACAAACCGGCGGCGCCATCCTCGTGACCCAGTCGGGGACCGTCAAACGCCAACAACTGGAAGCGGCAATCGGGATTCTCGAAGCCGGCGATGTGACCCTGCTCGGCCTGGTACTCAAGGACGTGCCGATCGACACCCGCCACCACTACTATTCCGCCTACTACAGCTCGCATCCCGCGGAGAAACCGACGTCAGCCGCCAAGCCGGGCCGGCGTGCCCAAGTGGAGGTGTGACACGTGGCAACACAGATCGCTGTCGTCGGCACCGGATATGTCGGCCTCTCCAACGCTGTCATCCTCGCCCAACACAACGACGTGACTGCGATCGACATCAACGCGGAACGTGTGGACAAGATCAACCACGGCGTCCCTCCCATCCTCGATCCGAAGCTTGAGGACTATCTCGCCCTTGTTCCACTCTCGCTGACCGCTACCCGGATGGCGGCTGCGAAATACTCGACTGGGATATCCCGCTCCTGCGTCTTCGGGGCAACATCGTTTGAACTGATCAGACAGGACCATGAGAATCCAATGAGGGAGTCAGCTGCTGACCTTTGCCTTCGCACCTGCCTACGTTCGAATATGTATGAGTTAATACCCGAAGAGGCCGTCAGAAGAACGACGAAGAAAGCACACGTGGTGGTACACCCCCAGCAATGTGCGGTCCGAACGCCTGGGGCAGGGCCTGAAGTAGCGAAGGGCGGAGCGTCTTCCGGATCGCGCATGGGGCGAATGTCGGTCCTTGGTGGGTCCACGCAAGCGACTGTTACGTTCGATCCCGGAGGGGCACTCTTGAGGTGTCGGTGACGGCGCATTCAGCAGCCCGTCAACTACATGACGGGCCCATCTCGGAATCAAGGCCAGAATATCTCTGGTCACGAATTCTTGTGGCGACCATGTGCTTGGCGGCGTTTGGTCCCTACTTGGTCGGCTCCATGCGCACCGAACAGCTAGTCGTGTATGCAATGGTCTTCCCTGTGTTCTTCACACTCCGAAGGCTCCCTCGTTGGGCGTTCAGGCATCTCCTCGCTTGGTTATGGATTGTGCTTGTGGCCACCATCGGGGTTCTATTTCCATACACGGGCCCTCAACCGTGGGAGGTCGGCTCTAAACTGGCAGGCTACGACAATTTGCTCCTTCCACTGATGGTGATGCTATCAGTATGGTGTTTCGTCCCAGCTGACGGAGCGGGCCGAGCGCTCTGGGCTTGCGCTCGGGTGGTTTCTCTTGCCTCAGCGGCGAACGCGATCATTGCTGCGTTAAGCACCGTCATGTCGTTGACCGGCCTCCTGCGACCCTTCTGGGCGCGTGTGGATATCTTGGAGACAGTTGCCGATCGGGCTGAGACGATGGGTCGCTACACAGGGATCTTCGGACAACCTGCGGAGGCCGGCTTGATGTACTCAGTCGCAGCCGTACTCACAATCTGGCGATTTGCCAGACGCCCGGCCTTGATGTACTTGCTGCTATCAATTCTCACGGTCGGTGGGCTCCTTAGCGTGTCGAAGGTCTTTCTCTTGGTTGGTTTACCCGTCACCGTGGCACTCTTGTGGGTCTGGAACGGCCGTGTTTCGACGCGGGTGAGCTTGGTTTTGGTGCTCCTACTAGCCTGGTCGGTCGTTGGCACAAGCAGCTTCTTCCGTACTTGGACTGGATTTGGCTATCTCACCCGGCTCCTCAAGCCACCAGACGACGTGTCGTTCATGAGGTTTTACAGTGCCGGTAGATGGGGTGGTGACACGCACATGTCCGATTTGCTGTCCTTCATCTTCGACGCATCTCCGTGGATTGGGGTGGGTGCTGGCGGGCTACAGACCGCGTTTGACGCTCAATGGGCCGAAATGCTAGTATTGAGCGGTCTATTCGGAACCCTTGGGCTCATCGTCGTGCTTATCTTGCTATTCAATAGGACATCTCGGATTTCTGATCGAGAGGTGCGACTCCTAGGACGTGCCTTCTTTGTGGTCGTGCTTGGCGGGTCACTCGGAATTACGTCGTTAACCGCAAACCGTACAGCAACCGTGGTGTGGATTGTGGCGACTCTGCTTATATCAATCTCGCACGTTTCTTCTGAGAGCACCCTCAGTAAGGGATCACCGAATATGTGATAGGCTCCACTCACAGTCAATTGGAGAAGCTTCCCCTAAACAAACTAGAAGCTTCCCCTAAACAAACTATCTGATCTGAGTTCCATACGAAGGGCCGGTAATCACCCCTGGCCCGGCATGTCTGCGGGACTAATCTGGCTCTTCACAAAGCACGGTGTAGGTGGGGTCTGAATCCGCCGGTCTCCAGTAGTGATCTGGCGATGTAGTTGGTGAGGTTTCGGAAGCCGAGGGCTGAGCCGCGGAGATGTTCGAGTCGGCCGTTGATGGCCTCGGTCGGCCCGTTCGAGGTTCTGGGGTGGTCGAAGTAGGCCAGGATGTCACTGGCTCGGCGTTTCAGGGTGGAGCCGAGCTTGCGGAGTTCACCGAGAGCGGCCGGGACGCCTCGGCTGAGGGCGACGATGACGTGTTGGATGGTTCGCCGGCCGGCGGCCCGGTCGGGGTTGCGGTAGGCGTCGGCGATGTTCTGGTACACACCCCAGGTGGCCTCGACCGCGGCGTGGTCATCGTCGGCGAA
>JAAYVP010000039.1 GCA_012517115.1 Brooklawnia sp.
CTGAGCGGTCTGGGCGGGCTGGTGGTGAGGGTCGGTACGGTGGTGATCGGGCGCGTTCGGGGGGATCGCGGCGTGAAGTTTCGCCTGAGCGGTCTGGGCGGGCCGGTGGTGAGGGTCGGTACGGTGGTGATCGGGCGCGTTCGGGGGGATCGCGGCGTGAGGGTTCGCCTGAGCGGTCTGGGCGCGCTGGTGGTGAGCGTCGGTACCGCGACGATCGGCCGTCCGAGCCACAGCGTGGCAAGGTCGAAGAACGACGGCCCGTCCCACCTGGTCTGACGCCGGCTGAGAACGAGCCGGATCTGCCCGCGGGCTATGACGAGACCGCGCTGCCTGGCCCGCTCCGCGCTGAGCTGCGCGGGCTCAACAAGTCCTTGGCTGGCAGGGTGGGGGGCCACCTGCGGGCGGTCGGCGAACTGGCTGACAGCGACCCGCAACTGGCGTTGCGGCATGCGCTCGTAGCTCGCCGACTGGCGTCCCGGCTGCCAGTGGTACGCGAGGTGACGGCCGAGACCGCCTATGCCGCCGAAGACTACGAGACTGCGTTGACCGAGTACCGTGCCATCCACCGGATGAGCGGCAACGACGATTACCTTCCGGTCATTGCAGACTGCGAGCGGGCGGTGGGTAAGCATCAGGCGGCGCTCCGCACGCTTCGGCAGGCGCGCGAGGCGAAACTCAGCGTCCCACAGCAAGTGGAGGTGATTCTGGTCGAGGCTGGCATTCGGGACGACCTGGGTCAACGACCTGAGGCGCTTCGGCTGCTCAAGGACGCGATAAGCGGTGGACGAGGCGGCCGTCAGGGCCAGGCTCGACTACGTTTCGCCTACGCCAACCTGCTTGCCGCCGCCGGACGGGTCGAGACGGCTCGCGAGTGGCTGGTATCCGCAAGCCACTACGATGATCAAGACGCCCTGAGCATCGGTGAGGCCATCGCGGAGCTTGACGGCATTGAGGTCGCCGGTGACGCTCAAGACGATGAGTTCGAAGTCATGGACATCGAGGTCGTCGAGGAAGACACACCAGACGATGCCGCAGACGAGCATTTGACCACGGAGGAGGACCAGTGACCCGGTTCATTGATGACTATGACTGCGCCATGTTCGACCTGGACGGGGTAGTCTACCTCGGTCCTGAGCCAGTGGTCGGTGCCCCCGAAAGCATCGCCGACTTACGTCAACTTGGCGTCCGTGTCGGATTCGTGACGAACAACGCGGGACGCAGCCCTGAAGTAGTGGTCACGCACCTCAACGACCTCGGGATCGAATGCCACCTAGACGACGTCGTCACCAGCGCCCAGACGATCGCCCAGTTGATGGCGCGCGAGTTACCCGCCGGCGCCACAGTGCTCGTATGCGGTGCTCAGGCGCTGGTAGACGAAATCACAGCGCTGGGCTTCACGCCCGTCGGCGACTTCACCGCGGGGCCTGATGCCGTGGTGCAGGGTTACGACCCGCAGATGACATTCCCAAGGCTGGAAGACGCCGCGTTCGCGATTCAGCGGGGCGCCCGCTGGTACGCCTCGAACACCGACATCAACCGCCCCACCAACTTGGGTTTGTCGCCTGGCGCTGGCGCCCAGATCGCGGCAGTTCAGGTCTGCGTGGACGTGGAACCGGTTGTGGCGGGCAAGCCCTACCCGCCGCTGCTGCAAGAGACCATCAAGAGGCTGGGAGCCGCTCATCCCGTCTTCGTAGGCGATCGTCTCGACACCGATATTGAAGGTGCCAACAACGTCGGCATCGACTCGTTCCTAGTCTTTACCGGTGCCCATGGCAAATGGGATCTGGTCAGCGCGATCCCCCAGCAGCGTCCGACGGCGATCGGGTATGACCTCCGCGATCTGCTCCTGCCGCGGCGCGAGGCGGTTTGGCAGCAGGAGACCGTGGTCTGCCGGGGCGCGACCGCCAGAGCCGTGGCTGAACAGGTAGTGGTCAGCGGTCCGCTGGGCGAACTCAGCGAACAACTGGACGCGCTTTGGGCGATCGTCCAACTGACCTGGCGCTCGCCCAAGCTCGACGCCGCCGCCGCGCTGACCGCGCTGGACAAGTTGCCATGACGGTCGCTGGCGGCGGAGGCCGGCGTCCGTGCCGGTTTTCCGCCGTCTGCGCAGGGAATCCGGCACGATCTTGTCCGGCGCCAGATTGGTCCGCCGCTCGGGGACGCTAACGAGGTCCAACTTGGCAGGAGCCGACCGGTGGGCACGGGTAGGCTGCTGAGCGTGACCCACATCGAACAGGCCCTCGAGCGAAAGGACGGCCGCCGTCACGTAGGAATCCTCCTGCACCCGGCACGCGAAGAAGCAGTCGACGTAGCAGTGCAGTTCGTACAGGGCATGTTCGACCATGGCATTGAATGCTTGGGGCTTGGGGAGCGGATAACAGACCTGCGGGAACGGCTGCCCGGCATCGAAATCGAGCAGGCCACCGACGAAATCTTGGCGGCTGCCGAACTCCTGGTGGTCTTCGGTGGAGACGGCACGATCCTGCGGGCAGCCGAACTGGTCGTCCCGTTGGGTGTGCCGCTGCTGGGCGTCAACCTTGGACATGTCGGCTTCTTAGCTGAGCTGGAATCCCACGACGTCGACAAGCTCGTGAAACAGGTGTCTGACCGCAACTACTTCGTCGAGGAGCGGCTGACGCTTGCCGTGGACGTGGCCTCCCATGCCGACCACCCGCTCTGGTCCTCGTTCGCAGTCAACGAAGTGACTCTCGAGAAGGCGGCGCACGAGAAGATGCTCGACGTCCTCGTCGAGATCGACGCGCTGCCGGTTTCCCGCTGGGGATGCGACGGCATGCTGGTTTCGACTCCGACCGGGTCGACGGCCTATGCCTTCTCGCTGGGCGGCCCCATCATCTGGCCGGACGTCCAGGCGTTCCTACTTGTCCCGATGGCAGCCCACGCCTTGTTTGCGCGTCCGATGGTGGTGGCCCCAGACTCACTGGTCGACCTCACACTGTCGAAGAGGTTCACCGCACACGCCACCGTCTGGTGCGACGGCCGCCGCTCGATCGACATCGAGCCGGGCGCCCGGCTGCAGGTTCGGCGGGGCGCGCACAACCTGCGCGTCGCCCGGCTGCAAGAACAGCCCTTCACATCGCGTTTGGTGAAGAAGTTCGAGCTCAAGATCGATGGGTTCCGCGGTTCGGGGAATCCCTGATGCTGGTCGAGCTGCGGATCTCGAACCTCGGGGTTATCGCGGACGCCACCATCGAGCCTTCCGCGCACATGACCGTGGTCACCGGAGAGACCGGTGCCGGCAAGACCATGGTGGTCAGTGGTATCGGGCTGCTGCTGGGGGCACGCGCTGACGCCGGGGTCGTGCGACACGGTGCTGCCAAGGCGGTTGTCGAGGGCCGCTTCACCGGGCTGGGCGTGGTGAACGACGCGCTGGATGAACTGGGCGCAGAACTCGACGCCGGTGAGTTGCTGGTGGCCCGCCAGGTCAGCGCACAGGGCCGCTCCCGTGCCTTCATTGGCGGCGCCCAGGCCCCCATTTCGCGGCTGGCCCTGCTCACCGGAGAACTGGCGACCATCCACGGCCAGTCGGAGCAGCTCAGACTGGGCAATCCGGAACGGCAGCGGGAAGTGCTAGACCGCAGCGGCGGACCGAAGCATGCCGCAGTGCTGGCTCGCTACACAACGGTTTACCGGGCCCGCGAGGAACTGCGTGCTGAGCGGGACGACCTGGCTCGCAATGCCAGGGAGCGCGCCCGCCAGGCCGATTTGCTTAGGTTCGGGCTGGACGAGATCGAGGGCGTCGATCCGCAACCTGGTGAGGACGCCATGCTCGCCGCGGAGGCCGCCCGCCTCCAAGCGGTTGACGACCTGCGGATGCTCGCCGCACGCGCCAGCCACGCCCTGTCTGGCTCGGACGAGGGAGATCTGGACGACCCAGGGGCGATAGGACTGCTGGGCATCGCCCGGCAAGCGATGGCGGAGATCGCCAGGCTGGACGACAGAGCCGCCGACCTGGCAGCGGCCGCCAGCCTGCTCGCCGGGCAGGCGAACGAACTCGCCGCCGACGCCGCGTCCTACTTGAACGATCTGGACGCAGACCCGCTGCGGTTGGAGACGATCACTGGGCGCCGCGCCGAACTGGCTGCGCTCACCCGTAAGTACGGAGCGAACATCGACGAGGTGCTGGCTTGGGCCGCCGAGGCCGTCGTCCAGCTCGAGCGGCTGACGGGGGGTGACCAGCGGCTGGCCGAACTGGAGTCACAGATCACGACAATGGACGCGCGGTTGGCCAGCGTCGGCAGCGAACTGACCCGGCTGCGTGAGCAAGCTGCCGACCGGCTTGCGGCCCAAGTGAAGGTCGAGCTGGCTGCGTTGGCGATGCCGCATGCCAGGCTGAGTTTCGAGTTGCGTCCGCTGGCCGCACCCGGCCCTCATGGCCGCGAGCAAGTGCACCTGTTGTTCGCCGCGAACCCCGGCACCACGCTGGCACCACTTGCCAAGGTGGCCTCCGGCGGCGAGTTGTCGCGCATCCGGTTGGCGCTCGAGGTGGTGCTGGCAAGGGCAGACCCCGGTCACGTCTTCATCTTTGACGAGGTGGACGCCGGGATCGGCGGCGCTGTCGCCGTCGAGGTGGGGCGCCGCTTGGCGCGGCTCGCCGAGCATTCCCAAGTGATCGTGGTCACCCACCTCGCCCAGGTGGCGGCGTTTGCCTCCGCCCACTGGGTGGTCTCCAAGTCGAGCCACGGCGAGGTGACCACCAGCGATGTGCGGCTGGTCGAGGAAGGCGAACGCGAGATGGTGTTGGCCCAGATGATGGGCGGCCTCGCCGGCAGCGAATCCGGGCTGGCGCATGCCCGCGATCTGTTGGACCTCGCGCAGCGACGGTGAGATTGCCGCCTTATCCATGAACCCGACCGGCTTCGTCGCGTCCCGAAGGGCGTGGTAGGTTGCCTTCAGCCCGGCGGCGGGCCGGGCTCGTTGAGGAGTCACGATGACCAACCTGCCTACTGTGCTTCCCCCGTTTGGCGTTGGACGCCACTTGTTGAGCGTCCAGCAGTTCGACCGGGATTCTTTGCAGCAACTGTTCGACCTCGCCGATCTGGTGCGTCCGATCGCGGAGCGGCGACAGATCTGCACCGTCTTGGACGGGGCCGTGTTGGGCAGCCTCTTCTTCGAACCGAGCACCCGGACCCGGCTGAGCTTCGAGTCGGCCTTCCTGCGCCTCGGTGGCGAAGTGACAACCACCACGGGATTCACATTCTCATCCATGGCCAAGGGCGAATCGATCGCCGACACCTCACGGGTGGTCTCCGGCTACTCCGACGTGCTCGTGGTGCGTCACCCCGACGAAGGCTCGGTCGCCGAATTCGCGTCGGCATCGGTGGTCCCGGTGATCAACGCCGGAGACGGCGCGGGGGAGCACCCCAGCCAGGCCCTGCTCGACTTCTACACACTGAAGTCAGAACTGCAGCGCCGGGACCGGTCTGTCGACGGCTGCACGATCGCGATCGTCGGGGACTTGAAGTACGGCCGTACCGTGCACTCGTTGATCAAGCTGCTGTCGTTGGCGCAGGGCATCACGTTCCGGACGTACAGCCCACCAAGCCTGGAGTTGCCGCCCGAGGTCGCCCACTACGCCCGGGCCAGGGGTCACCACCTCACCGACGCCGAGACGGTGGCGGACGCCTTGATCGGTGCCGATGTCGTTTACGCCACCCGCGTGCAGCGGGAGCGGATGACCGAGGAAGTGCTCGCCAGCGCCAACGTGTCGGGCAACCTGCTCAACCGCCGGATCCTCAAGAAGGCCGGTGCCGCCGAGATCATCATCATGCACCCGCTGCCGCGCGATTCCCGCATGGACTCGTTCGACCTGTCCAATGACGTGGACGACCTGCCTGGGTTGTCTATCTTCCGGCAGACCGACAACGGTGTGCTGATCCGGATGGCGATCTTCCTTACGGCGCTGGGCTGCTCAGCCGACATGGTCAAGGCGACCACAAAGCAGCGTCCCTGGGACGCGACACTTCGCTGGCCGTGACGCCCGCCCAAGGTGCGCTTGACTCAATCGTTCAACACCTGGGCCAGGTCGTAGGACGGCGCCCGTGCCACTTGCTCGAGCAGACAACTCTCGGCCTGCCGATCGGGACGGAAGCGCACCAGTTGCACGGCGTGCCGGAACCGTGACCCCTCCAACTGGTCGAACGCCACCTCCACGACCAAGGTCGGTTCCAGCGCCACGGCCGCCTGGTCATCGGCGCTGGAGAACCGGGAACGTGGCTTTTCGATCTGCACCGGGGATCCTTCCGCGTCCCGCTGCACCAACGGCGCCAGTTCGGTCTCCAGTTCGTCGCGCATCCGGTCCGAGAAGCTCCCGATGCCGCCGACCGGAATGAGTTTGCCGGCGGTGTCGTAGAGCCCGAGCAGCAGCGAGCCGACGCCGTGTCCACGCTTGTGGACGCGGTATCCGATGACGATGGCGTCGGCGGTCCGTTTGTGCTTGGTCTTCAGCCAGCCCCGCCGTCCCGGCAGGTACACCGAGTCCAATGGTTTTGAGACCAGCCCGTCGAGGCCGGCCCCCTCGAACTCGACGAACCAGCGATGCGCCTCGGTCAGGTCGGTGGTGTAGCGACCCAGGTGGACGCGCGGGTTGCTCGGCAAGGCCTGGAAGAGGGTCTCCAGCCGTTCGCGGCGCCGGGTCCAAGGCAGGCCAGTCAAGTCGTCCCCGCCCTCGGCAAGCAGGTCGAAGCAGATCGCTTCGGCGGGGATCTGTTCGCTCAGCATCCGAACCCGGGAAGCAGCCGGATGAATGCGCAAACTGAGCGCTTCCCACTGCAGCCGTTCGGAGCCCGGCTCACCAGACCGGACGACCAACTCAGCGTCCAGGACCACGCCGTCGGGCAGCCAGCCTTCCAGTGCGGCAACGACCTCCGGGAAGTAGCCGGTGAGCGGCTTCATGCCGCGACTGCCCAGCGTCACAGCGTCGCCGTCGCGGCTGATGATGCAACGAAAACCATCCCACTTCGGTTCGTGTGCGTAGTTCGGGTCTTCGGGAATCCGCTCCACCGACCTGGCCAGCATCGGATCGATAGGCAACTGCAATGGCAGAGTCATGCGTCCCATCAGAGCACGCCAACAAAACGTAACGCAGCCGAAACCTTGCCCAGGCGCCTCGGCCACTACGCTGAAGGTCCGTGGGCAACGCCAATCAAACCAAGCACGTATTCGTCACGGGGGGCGTCGCGTCCTCACTGGGCAAGGGCTTGACAGCCGCCAGCCTCGGCAACCTGCTAGTGGCCCGGGGACTACGAGTAACCATGCAGAAGCTCGACCCGTATCTCAACGTCGACCC
>JAAYVP010000323.1 GCA_012517115.1 Brooklawnia sp.
GGACAGCAACTGCCAAGTCGGCGGGGCGGGCAGCGCGGTTCGTGGCGGACGGCACGAAACACAAACCATGCCGCCGGTTTCAGGGGCAAAACCGGCATGTGGGCCATCGACCCCACAGCGGGCACACGAAGTGAGGGCTGGCGCATAGCCTGCGATCGTCAGCGCCCGCAGCAAGTAGGAGTCGAGCACCATGGTCGCTGGGCGGGGGCCGCACGGTGTCCCCTCGCCCAGCGTCCGCAACGCTCCGAGCAATAGACGGTACTGCCGAAGTGCAGGTTCGCCCTCCTCAGCGACCAACCGGTCGGCGGCCTCCAGCATGGCCTGACCTGCCGTGAACGCACCGTAGTCGATCCGTAATGGCACGTCGTAGGCATGCAGCGTGTCTACCTGGGTCACCACGTCAAGACTGCGTCCGGTGGCGAACTGGACATCGACATGGCTGAACGGCTCCAGTCGTCCCCCGAACTTCGACGAGGTGCGCCGGACCCCGCGGGCCACCGCCCGCACCTTGCCGTGACTGCGGCTCAGCAAAGTGATGATCCGGTCGGCCTCACCCAGTTTGTGGGTGCGCAAGACCACGGCATGGTCTCGGTAGGTCGGCACTCATCCATTCTCACCCGGACGCCTAAGCAGCACAGCAACCGACACCCTCAGCGACCGGTGGCCGACGCCAGGGCTGTCGGGGCGGCTACGGTTTAGCTATGGCTGCCAGCGCCCGTCCCAACAAGCGCCCCCCGACCCCACACCCCAGCGGGGCCCGTCCGCCCGCGTTGCTGCCGTCGCAGTTGCCCCAGCACGTCGCGATTGTGATGGACGGAAACGGACGCTGGGCCAAGCAGCGAGGACTGCCGCGAACCAAAGGGCACGAGGCCGGTGAGGCGGTGCTGTTCGAGGTGATCGAGGGTGCCATCGAGATGGGCATCAAGTATCTGTCGGCCTACGCCTTCTCGACCGAGAACTGGAAGCGCAGCCCCGAAGAGGTCTCCTTCCTGATGGGCTTCAACCGCGCCGTCATCCACCGGCGCCGCGACGATTTAGACGCGCTTGGGGTGAAGGTGCGCTGGGCCGGGCGCCGCCCAAAGCTGTGGGCCAGTGTGATCCGCGAACTGCAGGTCGCTGAGGAGCAGACCAAGGACAATGACGTGCTCACCATGCAGTTCTGCGTCAACTACGGCGGACGCGCCGAGATCACCGACGCGGTGCGCGCGATTGCCCGCGATGCTGCCGCTGGCCGGATCGACCCCGACCGGATCACCGAGAAGAGCTTTCGCCGCTATCTGGACGAGCCGGAGATCCCCGACGTGGACCTGTTCGTGCGCAGTTCAGGCGAGCAACGGATTTCGAACTTCCTGATTTGGCAGTCGGCCTACGCCGAGTTGGTTTTCGTTAACAAGCTCTGGCCAGACTGGGATCGGCGCGACCTGTGGGCGGCGGTGGAACGGTTCGGCTCCAGGGATCGCCGTTTCGGTGGCGCCGAGCCCACCGAGGCGTCACCCGAGCCTGACTCAGACGCAGATCCTCGAACCTCGCCTTCCATCACGATTTGATAAAGTTTCCTGCTCAGTCCGCCAGGAGACCGCTAAATCCGCACAGCATTGGAGCCATTCAATGGTGGGTAACCGGTTCCAGCGAAGTTGCTGAGAAGGAGACACTGATGTCAGCCGAGATTGGCTTGGGGGCATTGGAGTATCTCATCTCCACCGAACCGGGCGATCACGACCGGGTGGCCAGCTATCGCCGGCACGAACCGTTGTGCTGGAGCCTGGACGGTGTTTGGCGATTCCACTTCTCCCCCACGACAAACTCCGCTCCAGCCGACGCAGCGGATGTCGACCTCGACGACTCAGGCTGGGAAGCGATTCAGGTGCCCAGCCATTTCGTGCTGACCGATGACGCACGTTGGGGTCGACCCATCTACACCAACGTCAAGTTCCCGATCCCCCTTGACCCACCCCGCGTGCCAGATGCCAACCTTACCGGCGACTACCGGCTCGAGTTCGAACTCCCGGGCGCCGAGACTGTGACTCAAAGCAACTTGCGTCCCGGCGAGCTCTGGCGCGACTGGCGCGAGTTCGAGCGCGTCCTGCTGCGCTTCGACGGAGTGGAGTCGATCGGGCTGGTGCACCTGAACGGCACCCGCGTCGGGGTGGTGAGAGGCTCCCGGCTACGCACCGAACTCGATGTCACCGACCTGCTGCAGCCCGGACGCAACTTGTTGCACGTCCGGGTTCACCAGTGGTCTGCGATGACCTACGTCGAGGACCAAGACCAGTGGTGGCTGCCCGGGATCTTCCGCAGCGTTTCTCTGATAGGACGCCCCACCGGCGGGATCGACGACTTCTGGTTGGATGCCAGGTTCGACCACCGCACTGGGCACGGCAGCATCGTCCCCGAAATCGTCGCCGCCGACGACGCCTGGCCGATCACACTGCGCATCGCTGAGCTGAACTTCGAGCAGACATTCGCCTCAGCTGCTGAACTGAGGACGCTCGATCTGGGTGAGGTGGTGGCTTGGGACTGCGACACACCCAGGCTCTACACCGCCAGCCTGGCGGCCCAGGGCGAGACGATCGAACTGAAGATCGGCTTCCGCACCGTGCGGGTGGCCGACCGGGAACTGCTTGTCAACGGTCGACCGGTGCGAATGCGCGGGGTGAACCGCCACGAATTTGACCCCGACAAAGGCCGGATCGTCAGCGAGGAACAACTCCGCGCCGATCTGTTGATGATGAAGCAGCACGGTATGAACACCGTACGCACTTCTCATTACCCTCCCCACCCGCGTTTCCTCGACCACTGCGACGAGCTTGGCCTGTTCGTGGTGCTTGAGAACGACCTTGAGACGCACGGCTTCGAACTGGCGGGCTGGGCCGGCAACCCGTGCGATGAGCCGGCTTGGGCCAATCACCTGGTCGACCGGATGCGTCGCACGGTGGAGCGCGACAAGAACCACCCGAGCGTGATCATCTGGTCGCTGGGCAATGAATCCGGCACCGGAGCCAACCTGGCCGAGATGTCTGCTTGGACACGCCGACGTGACCCAGGGCGTCCGGTGCACTACGAGGGTGACCATAGCGGTGCGTACACCGACATCGTGAGCCTGATGTACCCCCCACTGGAAAGCCTGGAAGACCTGAGCCGAGGGTTGGGCTCCGCACTCACCAGCATCCCTGGTCAGGCCGCCCGACTGACCGGCCGCCCGATCATGCTTTGCGAGTTCGCGCACGCAATGGGCAACGGGCCCGGTGGCGTGGCCGGATACGAGCACCTGTTCGACACCTTGCCGGGCGTGATCGGCGGCCTGGTCTGGGAATGGCGCGACCACGGCTTGCGAACCACCATCAACGGTAAGCCCGACTTCGGCTACGGCGGCGACTTCGGCGAAGTCTTCCACGACTCGACGTTCGTCATCGATGGCCTGACCACCCCAGACAGCCGCCCAAGCCCAGCGATGGCCGAGGTCGCCGCGCACTTCACCCCGATCCGGCTCGAGATGGATCAACAGGCGGTGTTAGTCAGGAATCTGCGGCACAGCGCTGACACCTCCGACCTGGTCTTCACCGTGATCATCGACGGGCCGGACGGCGAGGTCGGCCGCCAGAAGATCCAGGTGCCGGTGATCGAATCCGGTGACGAGGTCAGGGTGGCGCTACCCAGCGTCGCGCCAGCTGCCCACGAGCGGTGGCTCAGCGTGGTGGCTAGCTTGGCCGATGACACTGCGTGGGCGCCGGCCGGTCACGTGGTGGCGCGGGCCCAGGCTGTCATAGAGCCCCCCACCGCGCACAGACTCGACCGTCCGGCACCGCTGGATGGTTGGCAGGTCGGCCCGATCACGTTGGACGCCATCACCGGACGCCCCTCCAGTTGGGCGGGTGTACCGGTCGGCGAGTCGAGCGTCACTCTATGGCGAGCCCCCACTAGCAACGATTCGCTGCGTACGTTTGGTTCCTATGAGCTGGCCGATGTCGTGGCCACTAGGGGTTTGGGCGTCGACGCGCCCTCCTCGGCCGAGCGCTGGCGCGATGCCGGGCTCGACCTGATGGTCTCCCGGCTCGTGGAGTTGCGACACGAAGGTGACCGCATCATCGTCCGACGGAGGCAAGCCCCGCCCCAAGGGAACTGGGGTGTCGAAGTCATCGAGCAGTGGTCCGAAGTCGACGGCCAGGCAGCCGTCGGCATCGACGTCGTCCCATTCGGCCACTTCGACTGCACCTGGCCTCGGGTCGGCTGGCATTTGCTGTTGCCCGGTGGATACTCCCAGGCAAGCTGGGTTGGTGCCGGGCCGGGCGAGGCGTATCCCGATTCGGACGCCGGAGTCTGGCTGGGCAGCTTCAGTGCCGACATCGACGACCTGTGCTTCGACTATGTCGTCCCGCAGGAAACCGGGCACCGCCCGAACCTTCGACGATTGACGATCAGTGGCTCGAGCCTGCCAACCCTGCAGGTCTCCTCAAGCGGTCCGCGCTATCCAGGCTTCACCCTGACGCGCTATGACGCCCACGAACTGGACGCCGCCGGCCACCGCAGCGAACTAGGCGCCAGCCGAGGGATCCACCTGTATCTGGACGCCGCCCAGCACGGGTTGGGTAGCCGCTCGTGTGGCCCAGATGTACGCCCGGAGTTCCAGCTGTGGGCCAAGGCGGTGCGAATCGACCTGCTGCTCGGGGTGATGCGATGAGCCGTACCACGATCAACGACATCGCCGCGCTCGCCGGGGTCTCCAAGGGGACTGTGTCGCGCGTCCTCAACGGGCATCCCCGAGTCTCCGAGCGCTCACGCGAGGCCGTCTGGCGGGCGATCGAACAAACCGGCTATCGAGCCAACGTCCATGCGCGTTCGCTGGCGACCGGGCGAAACAATGCGATCGCACTGCTGATCGCTGCGGCAAGCGACCAGCTCTTCAGCGATCCTACGTTCGCCGAACTCATAGAGGGAGTGCGCGACGGACTGCTCGAGACCGATCTCAGCCTGGTGATCCTAATGGGAGGCAGCGAGACCGAAGACCACCGCACTGTCTCCTATATCAAAGCCGGTCACGTCGACGGCCTGATCCACCTCAACCCCTTCTTCGACGACGCGATCACAGCTGGGTTGCCTGACTGCGCGCTACCGTTGGTCCTTTGCGGTCCCCGCCCGCCCATCCCCTTGCCGCGCCAGAACTGGGTGGTGACGCTGGATGACGCCGGTGGCGTCCGCCAGGCGTTGGACCACCTCGCGTCTCGGGGAGCGCACAAGATCGCCATGATCGGTGGCGATCCGCGTGGCGTCTCGGCCACTGTCAGGTTCCAGGCCTACCGCGACTGGCTGGGCGCCAGTTTTGATCCGGACTTGTTCGAACCGGGTGACTACGGCGCTGGGTCAGGACAAGTGGCCTTGGCGCGCATCCTGGACCGTCATCCCCGCGTCGACGCCGTCTTCTGCGCCTCCGACCGCATGGCGATCGGTGCGCTGGAGACCGCCTATCGGCGGGGTCTGCACGTCCCCGAAGACCTGCTGGTGATGGGCTTCGACGATCACCGGATCGCGGCTCTGGCGGATCCACCGCTGAGCACGATCCGCCAGCCCATCCGCGAGATCGGACGCACCGCAGTCCAAACGCTGCTCGCGGCCATTGCCGGAGAGACCCCATCCGACAAGGTCTTCCCAACCCACCTTGTGGTACGCGACAGTACGTAGCCCCAGTCGACTCCCCAATCGTCCCTCAACCCAACCAAGGAGAAGTATCCATGTCACATCTCAAGCCCACCAAGGCATTGCCGAGCTTCAGCCGCCGGAGTCTGATGAGAGGAGCCCTGGCTGCCGGATTCGCCACCACCGGTGCCGGTTCGCTAGTCGCCTGTGGCGGCGGAGGCAGCAGCTCCGGTGGCGGCACGGTTGGAGGGGAGGTCACCCTCGGTGTTTACCAGGGCGACGAGGTACCCCGCAAGGCCATGCAAGCGATGATCGACGGCTACAGCCACGGCAGCACCGTCAAGATCAACTTCGTCGATCACGAGACGTTCAAGAACAACATCAACAACTACCTGCAGGGGAACCCCGACGACACGTTCACCTGGTTCGCCGGCTACCGCGCCCGCTTCTTCGCCCAGAATGGGCTGGTCAGCGATCTGTCGGATATCTGGCAGAACTTCGAGGGTATGCCCGAGTCGATGAAGAACGCCTCATCGACCCAAGACGGCAAGCAGATCCTCGTGCCGTCTACCTACTACCCGTGGGGCGTCTTCTACCGGCCGAGTGTCTGGCAGGCTCGTGGCTACACCGAACCGAAGAGCAAGGCAGAATGGCTGGCCTTGTGCGAGAAGATGCAGGCTGACGGCATCATCCCGCTCGCCTTCGCCAACAAGGGTGGCTGGGAGGCGATGGGCACCTTCGACATGATGAACCTTCGGGTCAACGGCTATGACTTCCACGTCTCGCTGATGGCAGGCGAAGAGGCGTGGGACGGCGAGAAGGTCAAGAACGTCTTCAAGACCTGGAGCGAGTTCACGCCGTTCGAGCAGCCGGACGCCAACGGTCGCACCTGGCAGGAAGGCGCCCAGTCGCTGCTCAACGAGCAGGCCGGCATGATGACGCTGGGCATGTTCATCGGTCAACAGTTCGAGACCACCCAGTACGCCGACGACTTGGACTTCTTCATCTTCCCGGAATTCGACCCGGCCATCGGCGCCGATGTGGTCGAAGCACCGGTCGATGGCTTCATGATGGCCGCCAAGCCGAAGAACGAAGCCGGCGCCAAGGACCTGCTGACCTACCTGGCCACTCCTGAAGCCGTCAACATCACCCTTCAGTATGACCCTTCGGTGATCGCGGCCAACAGCAACGCTGACCAGGCGTCCTACTCGGCTCTGCAGAAGAAGGCCGTCCAGGTCATCGGCGAAGCCAAGAACATCTCGCAGTTCCTCGATCGTGACACCCGGCCCGACTTCGCGTCCACCGTAGTGGGCCCGGCCCTGCAGTCGTTCATCCAGAACCCCGCCGACATCGACAACATCCTCACCAACGTCGAACAGCAGAAGAAGTCGATCTTCGGCTGAGCCAACTCGCTTCGGCCCAGGAGGTACTACCCATGTCAACTGCCCAGCCTGCCACCAAGGCGGGCAAAGTGGCATCCGCTAGTGGCGGAAAGGCCAAACAACGTCACCAGCGGATGAACACCCAAGATCGCACAACCGTCATCCTGATGGCTGTCATCCCCACGGTGCTGGTTCTCGGTCTAGTCTGGTTCCCGGCAATCAGTTCGGTCATTCTGTCGCTCACCGACTGGAACGGCATCGGCCCGCTGAGTGACATCAACTTCATCGGGTTCAAGAACTACGTCGACATCTTCACGATCTACCCGCCATTCTGGCCTGCTCTGCAGCACAACGTCATGTGGCTGATCTCGCTCTTCCTGATCTTCACACCGCTGGGCATGCTGTTCGCCGTCCTGGTAGATCGGGAGATCCGCGCGTCCCGGTTCTACCAGACCTCCTTCTACCTGCCGGTGGTCCTGGCTGGCGCACTGATCGGCTTCATATGGCAACTGCTGTTCTCGCGCGATCAGGGCCTCATCAACGCAGTATTCGGCACGACGATCGACTGGTACGGCAACCCGGAGGTCAACATCTATGCTGCGATGATTGCCAACGGCTGGCGCCACACCGGCTACATCATGCTGCTCTACCTAGCCGGGCTGAAAGGTGTCGACCCCGCCATCCACGAGGCCGCCGCCATCGACGGAGCCAGCCAGGTGCAGACGTTCTTCCTGATCACTTTCCCGGTGATGCGTCCGACGAACATCATCGTCATGGTGATCACCTTCATCGACGCTCTGCGGGCATTCGACCTGGTCTGGATCATCAACCAGGGACGCAACGGGCTGGAGTTGATCGCCACGCTCGTCACGGCCAACGTGATCGGGGAGGCCAGCCGAATCGGATTCGGATCGGCTCTAGCGGCCCTGATGCTGCTGTTGAGTTCGTTCTTCATCATCATCCAACTGCGCATCATGGTGAAGGGAGATGACTGACATGGCCACCCCCAGTACCGCAGCGGCCACAACAAGCTGGGAGGGTGACATCCAGCTACGCAAGCGGGGAATCTCACCCGGACGCGTGGCGCTCTACATCTTCCTAACGATCATGGCGCTGCTTTGGCTGTTCCCGATGCTGTGGGCCGTCTACAACTCCCTGCGCGACTACGGCTACACGCTGGAACACGGCTACGTCTCGTTCGGTGGATTCACCTTGGAGAACTTCCCGAACGCTTGGCGACGCGGCGGATTCGCAACCAGTTTCGGCAACTCGGCGATCATCACGATTGCGGCGGTGGCCTTCACACTGGCCGCGTCGAGTTGCATGGCGTTCGTACTTGCCCGGGTGAAGTTCAGATTCAACTTCACTCTGCTCGCCGTCTTCGTGGCCGCCAACCTGCTGCCACCGCAATCGCTGCTGATCCCGGTTTATCGGATGTTCCGGTCGGTGCAGTTGCCGGACTGGCTGTCGGATTCTGGTTCACTGCTCAACACTCACGCTGGCGTCATCCTGATCAACGTCGCCTTCCAGACCGGGTTCTGTACGTTCGTCCTGCGCAACTACATGATCGGGTTGCCAGCCGCAATGTACGAGGCTGCCCAGATTGATGGGGCTTCCTTATGGCGGCAGTTCTACGGCATCACGCTGCCGCTGATCCGGCCCGCGCTGGCGGCATTGGCGACGCTCCAGGTGGCCTGGATCTACAACGAGTTCTTCTGGGCGACGGTCTTACTGCAATCCGGCGACAAGATGCCGGTAACCAGCTCATTGAACAACCTGAAGGGCACCTTCTTCACCGATTTCAACCTGCTCTCCGCTGGCTCGATAATCGCTGCTCTGCCGGTTCTAGTGATCTTCTTCGTCCTGCAGAAGCAGTTCGTCTCGGGTTTGACCCTAGGTTCCGACAAGGGCTGATCTGCCGAGCAGGTGGGATGCCGGGCTGCCGTTGGTGGCCCGGCTCCTGCGGCATTGGTGGCTTCCGGACTGCGCAGATAGACTATTGCTCCGTGGCTATCCTGATCGATCCGCCTATCTGGCCCGCGCACGGCACGAGGTTCTCCCACCTCGTCTCGGACGCGTCGTTGGCCGAACTGCATGACTTCGCGGCTCGGGCCGGTATTCCGCAGCGGGCTTTTGAGCGTGACCACTACGATGTGCCGGAACGGATGCACGCAGATCTGGTGGGCGCCGGGGCCGAACCGGTGAGTGGACGTGTGCTGGTGCGGGCACTGATCGACTCTGGCCTGCGGGTCCGCAAGGCCGGCTGAACGGACGCTACCGTCCCCGCTCGCTGCGCACCGGTGGGCGATCACCGCGGATCGACGCCACCATGTCGACCACCCGGCGGGTGGCCCGCACGTCGTGTGCCCGGAAGACGGTGGCGCCTTGCCAGGCGGCGACTGCAGTGGCTGCGAGTGTGCCCTCCAGACGCTCCTCGGGCGGCAGGTCGAGGGTTTCACCGACGAAGTCTTTGCGACTGATCGCCATCAGCACCGGGTACCCCAACGTGGTGAAGCGTTCCGTGGCGGCCACCAGCCGAAGCGAATCGATGGTCGTCTTGCCGAAGTCGAGGGTGGGGTCTACCAGTACCGCGTCGGATGCCACCCCGGCTGCGACCGCTCGCCGGGCGCCCTCGGCTAGCCCGTCCAGCACATGCTCGACCACTGCACTGCCGGGACCGTAGTTGATTCCCCGCGGGTCGGTGCGGGGCGCGAGCCCGCCGGTGTGCGAAACAACGTAGCCAGCACCCTGCTGAGCCGCCACCCCGGCCAACTCGGCGTCCGCCCCCGCCCAGGTGTCGTTGATCAAGTCGAACAACCCCACGCAAGCGTTCGCCACTTCTGCCCGCCAGGTGTCCAGACTGATCAGTAGTTCGGGATGCACCAGGCGCAGGGCCGCCAGGAACGGGCGCACCCGTTTGATCTCGGTGGCCTCGGTGATCCACTCCCCCTCCTGGCCGGCACGGACGCCACCGACGTCGATGATGTCCACGCCCTCGGCGATCATGCTCGCCGCCCGAGACAGTGCATCGTCCAGTTCGACGTGCCGGGCCGGGGCATAGAACGAGTCCGGGGTGCGGTTGATGATGCCCATCACCGCCGGGCTCGCTGCGTCGAACCGTCGGCCGCGCAGCACCAGAGGTGCAGATCGAGGCAAGGTCATGTGTCCGAGTCTGCCACTACTGTGCGGCGTGGCCGCCAGCGCACCCGGCAACGGGCACCCCGGTCTTGTCACCGGGACGCCCGTTGCGCTTAGTACTCAGATCGCGACGGCGTACGCCTGCCTGCGATGCCGGTTGATCGCGCTCATCACGGCCTTCAATGAAGCGGTGGTGATGTCTGGGTCGATACCGACGCCCCAGTGCACCTCGGTCTCACCGTTCTCGACCTCGCACTCGACGTAGGCCGCCGCCTTGGCGTCCCCGCCGGCGGTCAGCGCATGCTCGGTGTAGTCGAGGACGCGCACCTGCACCCCCACTTGGCCGAGCGCGTCCACGAACGCCGAGACCGGACCGTTGCCTTCGCCGGTGATCACTCGCTCGCTGCCGTTGACCAGGATGCGCGCCTTGATGGTTGCTGTGCCGTCCTCGACCGACTCCAGGGTGAATCCCTTGCCCTGGAATGGCTCGGTCCGGTTCAGGTACTCGTCGGAGAAGATCTGCCACAGCTGCTCGCTGGTGACCTCACCGCCCTCGGAGTCGGTATGTGCCTGGACGACCCGGCTGAACTCCATCTGCAGCCGACGCGGCAGCACCAGAGCATGGTCGGTCTTCATCAGGTAGGCCATGCCGCCCTTGCCGGACTGGCTGTTGACCCGGATGACGGCCTCGTAGGTGCGTCCAACGTCGTGCGGGTCGACCGGCAGATAGGGCGCCTGCCAACTCACCTCGTGGATGGTGACGCGATCCCGGTCGGCCTTGGCTTCCAGGTCTTCCAGGCCCTTCTTGATGGCGTCCTGGTGGGAGCCTGAGAAGGCGGTGTAGACCAGATCGCCAGAATAGGGTTGGCGAGCCGGTACCGGCATACCGGTGCAGTACTCGACCATGCGACGCACCTCGTCGAGACGGCTGAAGTCGATCTTCGGGTCGATGCCCTGGGTGTAGAAGTTCATGCCCATGACCACCAGATCGACATTGCCGGTGCGCTCGCCGTGCCCGAACAGGCAGCCCTCCACACGCTGTCCCCCGGCCATCAGGCCCAACTCGCTGGCCGCCACCGAGGTGCCGCGGTCGTTGTGGGTGTGCAGTGAGATGCAGACGTGCTCGCGTGAGTTGATGTGACGCGAGAAGTACTCGATCTGGTCGGCGTAGGTGTTCGGGGTGCTCATCTCGACTGTGGCAGGCAGGTTGAGGATGATCTCCCGCTCGGCATCGGGCTGCCAGACGTCGATTACTCCGTTGCAGACTTCGACCGCGAACTGGGTCGGGGTTTGGGTGAAGATCTCGGGCGAGTACTGGTAACCGAACTCCACGTCACGCAGATACTTCTCGGCGGCATCGATGACCCAACGGGTGCCGTCCTGGGCCAGCTGCTTGCACTCGGCTTCGCTCATCCGGAAGACGACTCGGCGGAACAGCTCGGCGGTGGCGTTGTAGAGGTGAATGGTGCCGCGCTTGGCCCCGATCAGCGATTGCGCAGTGCGGTCGATCAGGTCGGCACGCGCCTGGGTCAGCACCGAAATGGTGACGTCATCGGGCACTGCATCGGTCTCGATCAGCGAACGGACGAAGTCGAAATCGGTCTGAGAGGCGGACGGGAAGCCGACCTCGATCTCTTTGTAACCCATCTGCACCAGCAGATCGAACAGCTTGCGCTTGCGTCCGGGGGTCATCGGGTCGATCAGGGCCTGGTTGCCGTCGCGTAGGTCGGTGGACAGCCAGCGTGGTGCCTCGCTGAGCCGCTTGGTCGGCCAGGTGCGGTCGGGCAGGTCGATCGGTACGAACGGCGTATACCGCTGGAACGGCATCGGGGAGGGCTGCTGCACCGGGCGCGGCTGTGGTTTGGTGCGGGGCTTGGGATGGTGGATGTTTTGGACGGTCATGATCTATCTCCTCGGCTACGAAGTGATGGTGGTGGCAGCCAAACACAACAAGACACCGCAGCGAGGAAGACTGCCCTTCAGCAAGTCTCGCTGCGGCGACCAAGGAGCAGCGCGTAGGAGGCGCTCATGGTCCGAGCCACGTGACCAGACTAACCCCAGCCCACCGCCAGTGACAAACCCTCCGCGGCGCGGCCTCGGGTAGGAGTCAATCTCTTGCATGCGACACTTACGCGATATATCGTGAGTGTTACGCACTTCTACGAAAGGAAGAGACATGAAGTACGACAAGGAATCAGACGACTGCCGATCAATGGCAGACGACTCCGGCCCCATGGGTCGCCCACGACGCGGCCCCGGTCGCGGACGGCCTGGCCGCGGCCCGAGAGGCCCCTTTTTCGAAGAGTTCGGGACGCAGTTCCCGTTCGGTCCCGACGGTTTCCAGGCAGTCCGCATCCGTTCCCGGGGCGGCGGCCGGGTCCGCCGCGGCGATGTCCGTCTGGCGATCTTGGCGTTGCTCCTCGAGGAGCCGCTGAACGGCTACCAGATCATCCAGGCCGTCGCCGATCGCACGGACGGCGCCTGGCGGCCTAGCCCCGGGGCTGTTTATCCGGCGCTCAGCCAGCTTGAGGACGAGGGCCTGGTCGAGGTCTTCGACAACGACGGCCAGCGAGCGTTCCGGCTCACCGAGGCTGGACGCACAGCTGCCGCCGAGGTAGACCCAAAGCCTTGGGACTTGGTGAACGACTCGGCCGACACGGCGTCGGGGGATGTGCCCGACCTATGGCGTGAGTTCGGAGCGCTAGCCACAGCCGCCAAAGCGGTCATGGTCTCCGGCTCCTCGCAGCAGGTCAAGGCCGCAACCAAGGCCCTCGCCGAGACCAGGAAGCGTCTGTTCGGCATCCTGGCCGACGACGGCGACTTCGATGGCTGAGGTTATCCGCCCCCAGCCAGGGTCATACTCTGGCCGGGAGTCTTGGTGGGCACAACTCAACGCCCGCTCAGCCGCGCCCCCGACGTCGGCAATTGGCCATTGAACAACTGCTCTACGTTGACCAAGACGAACCCGCGATCCAACAACGCATCGTAGATGCGGCCGGGGGTGCGTCCGGTGTTTGGTTGGATGTCATGCTGCAGGACGATCGACCCGGGGATCGGCTGATTCACCGCGCGGCCGATCAACACGTCGTCGCTGGGCTGACGCCAATCGAAAGTGTCGACATCCCACAGAACCGCGAGTTGCCCAGCAAGCGCCAAAACAGACTCGTCGTATTCTCCCCAGGGAGGCCGGAAAATCTTGACCGGTACCCCGGTGGCGGCCAGAATCGCCGCATCGGTCTTCCGCAACTCATCCACAGCCTTCGCGGGAGTCGTCTTCGGCAAGGCCGTATGACTCCAAGTGTGACTTCCGACGAGGTGTCCTTCGGCGACCATGCGACGAGCCAAGGCAGCATTGCTGGCGACTCGCGACCCGATGAGGAAGAAGGTCGCGGACGCACGCCGGGCGGCCAATTCGTTCAGTACGCCAGCAGTGAACTCTCCCGGGCCGTCGTCATAAGTCATCGCAACACACGGCAACAAATCGCAGCCCACCAGGTCTTGGCCGGCTACCACAGGTGTGGGCGCAA
>JAAYVP010000324.1 GCA_012517115.1 Brooklawnia sp.
GCCATTCCCTTGAGCATGCCCTCTTCCAGCATTTGCTGGGCGTCGATTCCATCTTCTAGACCGGCGTCAATCAGAGCCAGCACTTCTTTGACCCGGCCGGCCTGCAGAGCTTCCGAGATCTGCTCTACCGTGGACATAATGTATTTCCTTTTCTCTCGTGGGTTTTGGTGTGTTTTCAACGCAGGCTCAGGACTGCACCTGAATGTGGGCATCTCGCGGCAGAGCGATACCTGCGGCCACTTCAATGGCTTTCATCGCTCCGCTCGGCACCGGGCAGGCGGCGTGCGGGCAGTGCGGGCGAAAGGTCTCGTATACGGCGCCCTGCCCAACCTTCTGAGCGAGCAGTTGATAGGCATCGACGTCGAAACAGCGACCGTCGAGCGGGCGATAATTGGGACAATCGGTGTTGACGGTGAATGCGGCTCTTCGTACTTCAGGTGGGGGCGGGTGTGACACGCCGGTGAGGCGGGGGTCGATGGTGTAGGGGGTCGGGGCCCTCAGGATCAGGAGTTACCACACTCCCCGTTTGAGGACCCCGACCTGTGTCTGAGCCTATGGGCTGCGCGGCGCGCTGCCATCATGCTGATGAGTACTGCTCCAATTGTGATCTGTTGGTCGGCTTGGCCGGGCTGCACGTGATCGGCGTCGAGCGGGCCGGTGATGACTCGCTGACGATCACGATGGAGTCAGCCCCTGGCGTGGTGGGCTGCCCGGCCTGCGGGGTGGTTGCGTCGAGTCATGGTCGGCGCACGGTCCGGCTGGTCGACGTGCCGTGCATGGGTCGGCCGGTCGTGCTGCGGTGGCGGAAGCGGACTTGGGAGTGTGTCGAACCTGCGTGCCCGATGGGGACGTTCACCGAGCAGGACGCCCAGGTCGCCGCGCCGCGGGCGATGCTTACCACCCGGGCGTGCTGGTGGGCGGTTCATCAGGTTCGCCGCGAGCACGCCAGCATCGCCGGTGTCGCTCGCCAACTCGGTGCCAGCTGGCGCACGGTGTGGGAATCGATCAAGCCGATCCTGGAGGCCGCCGCTGCGGACGAGGCCCGGTTCGCCGGGGTGATCATCCTGGGCGTGGACGAGCATCTGTGGCATCACGTCAGTGTCGCCAAGCGCGGCCCGAAAGAGTTGACCGGGATGGTCGATCTGACCCGTGACAAGCACGGACGCACCCACGCCAGGCTGCTGGACCTGGTCCCGGGCCGCTCCGGCACGGTGTACAAACAGTGGTTGAAAGAACGCGGCCAGCCGTTCCGCGCCCGCGTCGACGTGGCGACGCTGGACCCGTTCCGCGGCTACAAGAACGCCATCGATGACCAACTGCAGGATGCGACCGCAGTCCTGGACGCTTTTCACGTAGTCAAACTCGGCACCCAGATGGTTGATGATGTCCGCCGTCGCGTCCAGCAAGACACCCTCGGGCACCGCGGACGCAAAGACGATCCGCTGTACAAGATCCGCAACATCCTGCGCGCCGGGGCCGAGAACCTCACCGCACGGCAACTCGCCCGACTCGATGCCGCGATCACCGCCGACGACCGCCACGACGAGGTATGGATCGCCTGGCAATGCGCCCAACGTGTCCGAGCCGTGTACCACGCCGACACCCCCGCTGAGGGTCGCGAGCTCGCCGAGAAGATCCTCGCGGGCTTCCCCTCCTGCCCGATCCCCGAAGTCGCTCGCCTGGGCCGAACCCTGAAACAGTGGCGCGATGCGTTCCTGGGCTACTTCACCACCGGCGGCGCGAACAACGGCGGAACAGAAGCCGTCAACGGACTCATCGAACTCCACCGCCGCATCGCCCGAGGCTTCCGGAACCTCGACAACTACCGACTATGTGAGTCTTGAACCGGCTGGTCCGGGACCGGCTGTCAGGATGGTGTCGGCCGCCTCGCTTGGTGTGTGACTCATACCGGTTATGTCCTCCTGGTGGAGTGTCTTCATTGCGGACATGTCCACGCTGTGCGGGTGGCCGGCGCCGTCCCGGCCCACTCGGCGACTTGATCAGAAGACTGCCCAATCCTGCGGGGTTGTGGCCCATCACAGAGCTGTCCCAGTGACTCCTTCCCGGTCCGGCACCGGCCTCAGCGACCGGTCCTGTCCCAGATCAAGGAAGGAGCGTCGATCGCCATGGCCATCGTCGCGCATACCCATCCATTTGTCATCGGCGTCGATGCTCACGCGAAGACGCATA
>JAAYVP010000325.1 GCA_012517115.1 Brooklawnia sp.
CGACGAAGGCTTCGGCGTCTTCCTCTGTGGGCCGGGGAGCAAGCATGAACGAAATAGCGAAGATGGCGACCACCACGGCGATGAGCGCCACAGTGATCCAAGCCTGGGAGCGTTTGTTAGGCATCTGCGCTCTCCTTCGCGGTGGCCGGGACAACCGGGTCGACGATGCCGCGGGTTTCGAGTTGCGGCCGGACGACGGTGGCCAGGAAGCGGAAGAGCAACACTCCGAGGAATCCCTCGGCAATCGCCAACGGGATCTGGGTGATGGCGAAGATGCCCAGGAACTTCGCGGCGGCGCCCCAGAACCCCGAGGCCGGATCGGGGTGGGCCAACGCTAGCTGCAGCGAGGTGACACAGTAGGTGCTGAGGTTGGCGAAGAACATGGCCGCGAAGATCGCGGCGGACGAGCCAAAGCGACGCAGCAGCCGATAGGCGCCGTATCCTATCCATGGCCCGGCGATCGCCATTGAGAAGACGTTGGCGCCGAGAGTCGTGATTCCACCATGGGCCAGCAGCAGCGCCTGGAAGAGCAGCACGACGGTGCCGAGGAAGGCCATCACCGGAGGACGGAACAGCACCGCCCCCGCTCCGGTGCCGGTCGGATGCGAAGAGCTCCCAGTCACCGATGGCAGCTTGATGGCCGACAGGACGAACGTGAAGGCGCCAGCCGCGGCTAGCAGCATCTTGTTCTCTGGCGACTTGCGGGCTTCCCTGATGCACTCCCGGGCACCATGCACCACGAACGGGGTGGCAATGGCATACCAGGCGACGCAGTGCGCTGCCGGGAGGAACCCTTCGGCAATGTGCATGATCTCTCCTTCTGAGATTGCGCGTCCCATTATTCGAAGCCGACAAGGTGAGTTCCTGACTTCCGTCCGTTGTGGACGTACACAGTGGCGCGACCGTGCCGGCTTTCCCCGGCTTCCTCAGCGCTTGCCGCTTGTGCCACTCTAGTGCACAGCTTCGGTCAGCTGAGAGGGGACCCCGAGTGGTTGAGCAAGTCAGTTATCAGTACCTGACGGACGCGGCCGAGATCTACGCCGAATCGTTCGCCATCATCAGGCGGGAGGCCGATCTCACCCGGTTCCCCGACGATGTCGCCAAGGTCGTGGTGCGGATGATTCACGCGGCGGCCCAGACCGACCTGCCCGCCGATATCGCCTTCACTCCAGGTGTCGTCTCGGCTTGTCGGAATGCGTTGTGGGCGGGCGCCCCGATCCTGTGCGATTCGACGATGGTCGCGACCGGCATCATCCGCTCGCGGCTGCCGGCCGACAACGAAGTTGTCTGCCATCTGGGTGATCCACGGCTGGTCGAGTTGGCGGCGCAACGAGGCACCACAAAGACGGCCGCTGCGGTCGACCTGTGGGTCGAACAGTTGGCAGGCGCCGTGGTAGCCATCGGCAACGCTCCGACAGCGTTGTTCCGGCTGCTTGAGGTGGTGCGCGAGACCGGTATTCGCCCGGCCGGTGTGATCGGTATCCCGGTTGGTTTCGTGGGGGCGGCCGAGTCGAAGCAGGCTCTGGTCGACAACCCGTTCGGGCTGGAGTATCTGGTTTTGCAGGGTCGGCGTGGCGGTTCCGCAGTGACCGTGGCTGCGGTGAACGCGATCGCATCCACCGACGAGCGCAGCAACCGCGCCCAGCAGTGAGGTGTGCTCCGTAGTGCCGGACGGGCAGGGCGGGCGGCGCGGCCAGTTGGCGTCCTCGGGGCTGCGTCCGGGCTGGACGACCGGCGCCTGCGCCACCGCGGCCGCCCGGGCCGCCTACACCGCGTTGCTGACCGGCGAGTTCCCTGATCCGGTTGAGGTGGCGTTGCCACACGATCGGACACCTTCGTTCGCGCTTACCGCCGAGCGGTTGGGCGAGGCCTTCGCAGAGGCCGCCGTGACCAAGGACGCTGGCGACGACCCCGACATCACCCACGGGGCGGTCATCCGGGTCCGGGTTTCGGTTGGCAAACCAGGTAGTGGGGTCGGCTTCCGGGCTGGCGCGGGCGTGGGCACCGTTACCCTCCCGGGGCTGCCGCTGCCTGTCGGTGAGCCAGCGATCAACCCGATGCCGCGAACCATGATCACCGCCAACCTGCGCTTGGCAGCCGGGCTGGACGCCGAGGCGTCCGATCCTGACCTGGTGGTCACCGTGAGTATCGACGACGGCGAACAGTTGGCCGCCAAGACGTTGAACCCGCGGCTCGGCATCGTGGGTGGTTTGTCGGTGCTGGGCACCACCGGAGTGGTGGTGCCGTACTCGTGCTCGGCGTGGATCGATTCGATCCGGCGCGGCGTGGACGTGGCCCGCGCGCTTGGGCATCGCCATGTTGCCGGCTGCACCGGCTCGACTTCGGAGCGGGTGGCCGCCGAACTCTACGGGCTGCCCGAGACCGCTCTTCTCGACATGGGCGATTTCGCGGGTGCGGTGCTGAAGTATCTGCGCCGCCACCCGGTCGAGAGGCTGACCATCTGTGGCGGGGTCGGGAAATTGGCGAAGCTCGCCGATGGGCACTTGGACCTGCATTCGGCGCGGTCCCGGGTGGATACTCGATTCCTGGCCGGGTTGGCTCGGCAGTCGGGCGCCGACGAACAACTCGCCGAGGCGGTGGCCCAGGCCACCACGGCACTGGGCGCAGTAGAGCTGTGCGCGGCGTCCGGAATCGGACTCGGTGATGCGATCGCCCGGGCCGCCAGGCAGGTGGCAGCGGGGGTGCTCGGCGAGGCACCGGTTGCCATCGACGTGGTGTGCGTCGACCGATCCGGCACGATCGTGGGGTGTTCACGGTGACCGCCGACGGTGGTTGGGTTCGCGCGTTGGGGTTACTGGCCGGTCTGGGCGCCGACGCGGTGCTGGGTGACCCACCCAACAGGTGGCATCCCACTGCGTGGTTCGGCACCTGGGCGGGCTGGCTGGAGCGGCGGTGCTACTCCGATTCGGTGGTGGCGGGTGTCGGCTACGTGGTGGTGGCCGTGGCTCCGGTCACCCTGCTCGGGATGGGGGTCGAGGCGTTGGGACGCCGCTGGCCGTCGCTGCGTCCGGCGAGCGTGGCGTTGGCCACTTGGGCGGTAGTGGGTGGGCGCAGCCTCGCCACCGAAGGCCGGGTGATGGCCGACCTGATCGATGCGCAAGATCTGCCCGGGGCCCGTGAGCAGCTCAGTCATCTGTGTGGACGGCAGGCCGATGAACTTGGCGCGTCAGAATTGGCCCGGGCCACCATCGAGTCGCTCGCCGAGAACACTGCGGACAGCGTGGTGGCGTCGATCTTCTGGGGCGCCTTGCTGGGCGTCCCAGGGATGGTCACCCATCGTGCGGTCAACACGCTGGACGCCATGGTTGGCCACCACAACGAAAGGTACGAGCACTTCGGTAAGTGCGCTGCCCGGTTGGACGACATCCTTGACTTGCTGCCTGCCCGGGTGACCGGTTTGCTGGCGGGGTTGGCGAGTTCCGATCCGGTCTCGACTTGGCGGGTCACGATTCGAGACGCACGCAATCATCCCAGCCCCAACGGGGGTTGGTGTGAAGCTGCCTGGGCAGCGGCGCTCGGTGTCGCGTTGGGCGGCAGAAACCTCTACCCGGGCGGCCGCGTCGAAGACCGGGGTGTGCTGAACGCTGGCGGGCGGCCTTCGGACGGGGTGGCCGTGCGCGGGGCGGCCCGGATGGTACGCGCCGTCACGGTGTTGGCCGGTGCCGGGGCGGCAGTCGCCTTGGTCGTCTCCGCCACCGTGCGGAACCGTTGATTGGGCCCGGTTCTTGCAGGGCGAATGGCTCGACCGGATGCGTATCTGACCTGGGGGTGTCACGGGGGCCCAGTTAGGCCCGACGGTAATCGTCCCCGGATGAGGCCGTGACCAGCTTCTTTCAGTTCTGCCCGGTTCGGCGCCGCCGCCACGACGTCAACCGCGCACATTGGCCATCACCCGACGCCAAGAAGGAAACCCGTCACCGTCATCGGGCGGAACCGTTGATTGGGCCCGGTTCTTGCAGTCGGAAGCCATCGTGCCGATTTACCTGCGCAGATGGCCGGAAACCGGCACGACGTCCATCGGCCGTGGCGTGGCTGGTCCGAGGCGACTAGCTGCCCGCTGCACGCAACGCAGCGACCGCAGCGGTGCGCGCCCTGGCCGAACGATGGGGGTGACGATCTCCCACCACACCCACGATCAGACCGCCAGTGCTGCCCGTCGCCGGCGTCCAAGCGCTGCCACCGGCCGCATCGTCGGAGCGGACGCAGAAGACCTGTCGCTGCTCGGCCCAGGCGGCGACCTGCGCGTTGACCTCTGGTGAGTCAGTCAGTGCTAGCGCATACCAGGCGTCAGCCAAGTCGGACTCGGTCACCTCTCGCTGTGTCCAGTTCAGCAGCCCATCGGTAGCTAACTGACTGATCTGTGGGGACGCAGTTGGCGCCACTACGTGCAGGTCGGCGCCGGCCTCCAGAAGCTTGCCGACTCGGCGGGAAGCTACCCGCCCGGCTCCGGCGATGACGACCTTGCGGTCGCGGAGCACTAGTGCGCTCAGGTACAGCTGGGGTGCCTCTTCAGCGTCAGCGGCAGCGCTCCGGTACCGGTCGACGACTACCGCGGCCAACTCGTCGCAGGAACCGATGACTTCGGCGACCCGTACTTCGGTGTTCGGATGCTGGCTCGCCCAATCCGCAGCCTGCTGCTGCGCCCAATGTTGCAGGCGGCCAGGGAACAGGTAGTGCGGCATGACCACGATCCGGCGACCGCCGTGCGCGTAGGCGCGGTCGAGTGCCCCAGGCAGATCGGGTCGAGCGATCTGGATGAATCCGGTTACCAGGTCTGCATAGCCGGCTTCCTCCAACAGGACGCGGCCCAACCGTTCGTGGTCGGCGTTGGCGTCGGTGTGGCTGCAGCCGCGGCCGAGGAAGACCACGGAGGTCTGGGCCGCCGGCCATTCGTCGGCCGCCGCCGCGATCCGATCCCGGACGACGGACCGCAGTCGTGGGTCGGGGCCCAGATGGGGGGTGTAGGTAACGGTGCCACCGGAGAGTTCCTGCTTGCCGGCGGCGATCTCGCTCGGGATGTCCTCACGAACGTGCCCGCCCGTGCCGATCATCAGGGGCACCACCACCGCATGCCTGGCCGGGTCGGTTTCCAGCGCATCGGTGACCGCCACTGAGATGGCAGGCTCGTCCAGTTCGACGTACGCGTCCAGCACCCGCACCCCGGGCAGCATGGCCCGGACGCGGTCGACCAACTCCCGGCAAGCCTGTTGACCCTCCGGCAACCGGGTGCCGTGTGCCGCGATCACCAATGCTGTCATCGTTCCTCCAACCACTTGTAGTCGCGTGGGGTGACCATTGCTTCGGCACCCACACCCGTGGGCACCATGCGGGTAGTCGACGACCCCACGATCACGATCGAATGCATGTCGACCCACTCCGGGTCGAATAGCGAAATGGGTGCCACCCGGTAGTTCTCGCCGGGTCGGGTGGCGTCCTGCACCACCGCTACCGGAGTGCCAGGCGGGCGGTGCACAGCCAGGATCTCCAGCGCCCTGGGCAGGTGCATGGTCCGCTTGCGGCTCCTCGGGTTGTAGAGCGCGACCACGAAATCGCCTTCGGCAACCGCCTGCAGCCGGCGTTCGATGACGTCCCACGGGGTATGCAAGTCGGACAGCGAGATAGTGGCGTGGTCATGGCCGAGCGGGGCGCCCAGAATTGCGGACGCGGCCAGTTCGGCAGTCACCCCGGGTACGACCTGCACGTCGACGCCTTCGGTGCCCTGCTCCAAGGTGGGCGAGGCCATCGCGTAGATGGCCGGATCGCCGGAGCAAACGATGGCGACGTTGCGTCCCTCGCGAGCTTTCTCGATGCCTAGCCCGGTTCGCATCTCCTCGGTGCCCATGCCGCTAGCGACAATCTCGGTGCCCGGACGCAGCAGATGGGCGATCTGCGCCACGTACGGGCGGTAACCGATCACCACCGCCGAGTCCCGCAGCACCTGCCGGGCGCGTGGCGTGAGCAGGTCGTCTGCGCCCGGCCCGAGCCCGACAATCGCGAGCCGGCCGCGGGGGGAAAGGCGTCCGATGGCGAGCGTGGCGTCCGGATTCTTACGCTTCTCGACGATCAATTCGGCACCGTAGGCCAGCACGGACGCCTCGGCGACGCTGGGTGTGCCGACTGCCGCGGCCGGTGCCCGGCTGGGGTTGGGTACCTCGATTCCGGCCAGCCGATCAGCTGGGTAAGTGACGAAGTCGACACCCAACTGGCCAGCTAACTCCCGCATGGCGGGTTCGTCGGCCTTGGCGTCCACACTGGTCAACGCGGTTATCGACGCGTCGGCCAGACCGGCCTCAGCGAGGGCTCGGTCGAGCAAGTCGCGCAGCGCCGCGACCGGGGCGTCCCGGTTGCAGCCCATGCCGACGATCAGCGATTTCGGATGCAGAACCACCGTGGGCAGGTCTTGGGGGACGCCCGAGTGGTCGCTCACCAGTATCCGGGCCACCGGGGCGGGCGGCGGCGGCAGTTCACGCACGTGGCTGCCGCGCCGTTCGAAACGAGGCACCCCCGGCTCGGTGACGTTGTCGGGCAGCGCGGGCAACGGCCACGACTGTTCCCGCACCAACTCCACCGCTTCACCGTCCAGGATCGCCCGGGTGACGCGCGCGAGTTCGCCGGCGGTCGGCCAGCCGAGGGTGTCGAGGCCCGGCAGCCCTTGGGCGTCGGTGGCTGTGGTCAGCACTGCAGTTGCCCCTAGCCCGTCGGCAAGCCGTCGCGCCAGGTCGTTGGCGCCTCCGACGTGTCCACCCACCAGCGGGACGATGAAGCGGCCGGCGTCGTCGATCACGACCACCCCGGGGTCGGTTTTCTTGTCGGTCAGCAGTGAGGCGATCAGCCGGGTCGTCGCACCGACAGCCAGGTGGGAAATGATTAGGTCGCACTCGTGCCAGGCCTGTCGGAGGCCTTCGCCGGCTGGGCCGGGGTAGCGACGCGTGGGCCCGACGATCGCGTCGATCGCGTCGGCTCGGGCCAGGCTGGCTGGGGCGGCGGCCACTTGGCCGATGACGGGCTCGGTCATGACAGCTCCTGTTGAGTAGGCCGGACACCACCGGCGATAGGTGCCTGCTCGCCAAGGGCGGCGGGGTCATCGGGGTGATGGGCAAGCACCAGCACCACATTGGGCTGGGCGATCTCGCCGATCGCTGCCGCATCATCTTCGGTCAGCACGCGGACGCGCTCGTCGGGTTCCCCAAGTCGTTCAGCCAGCACATAGGTGCGGCCGAGCCCCGCGGTCGCTGCAACGATCTGCGGCAACCCGAAGTTCGGGTCGGTCAACAGCCCAACCTTGGGGTGGACTCGGCAGGCCGCCAGCGCCGGCTCCGGGTCGTTGCCATGTGCGGAAGCCAGCAGGGCGTCGTCCCAGGGCAGCGCGACAGCGGCGAAGGCGAGTTGCAGCGAGGTCACGGTCGGGACGACGCGGCATTTCAACCCGGCGGCCCGGATACGCCGCACCACCCCGTAGAACAGTGGATCGCCCGACGCGATGACCACCGCCGACAGGGCCGGGTCGAGCGCGGCGAGGGCGTCCACCGCCGGACCGATACGTCCCAGCACGATGCGCATGTGGGGGGGCACTGCCAGGGCGTCAAGGTGGCGTTGGCCACCCACCACCAGCGCGGCGGAAGCGACCGCCTCCCGCAGCTGCCTGCTGGGTTCGCCGGCGTAGCCGTAGACGGTGATCATGATGTGGCCGTTCGGGTTTCGTCGACGACCGCGCCATGTTCGGCCAGTGCCCGTGCTGCGTCCGGGTCTGCGCCGCGATACTCGTGCCGGAACCCTGGGTGGTAGAGGTGCGAGCGTTTCACCAGCGGTGTGGTGGCTAACGCCGGGCCGACCAAGATGACGGTGTGCTTCCAGAACTTGTGGTCTTTCATGGTCGCGGACAGCTCCTCGAGCCGACAGCGCAGCAGCACCTGGTCGGGCCAACTCACCCGATGACCGATGATGACCGGAGTATCAGGCGGGTAACCGCCGGCGAGCAACTCCTCCTGCAAGACCCGGTTTCGCGCCGCCGACAGGTACAGCGCCATCGTGGTGCCGTGCCGGGCGAACTCGCGCACCGACTCCTTGGGTGGCATCGGCGTGCGGCCCCCCTCCAGCCGGGTGAGGATCAGCGACTGCGCCACCTCAGGCAGGGTGATCTCTACCTCGGCGGCCGCCGCGCAGGCCGAGAACGCCGAAACACCCGGAATCGACTCGTATGCGAGCCCCAGTCGATTGCACAGTTCGCGCTGTTCGGCGGTCGCGCCATAGATAGCTGGGTCGCCGGTGTGAACGCGCGCGACCAGCAGGCTCTCGTCGCGGGCGCGTTCATACAGCGGGGTGATGTCCTCCAGCGACGCCGACGCCGAGTCGACCAGCAACGCGTCCGGCTTGTGACTGGCGACGATCTCAGAAGCGACCAGCGACGACGCCCAGATGATGACGTCGGCCTCGGCGATGACGCGAGCTCCGCGGACAGTGATCAAGTCGGGTGCCCCCGGCCCGGCCCCGACGAAGACCACCTTGCCCGCCGAGGTCGAGGCGCTCACAGCCGCTCTCCTGTTCCGCCGCGCTGTGGGGCGATCAGGACGCTGGTGAAGTAGGGCGCCTCGTCCAGGTCGCTGATCGGGACGAGGCGCTCGCCGGGCATCCCGATGTCGATACCGGCGATCGCGTCCCGGCCGATCGTGCCAAGGTACTCCCGCAGCGCGTCGAGGTGGCGTCCGGCCTTGTAGACCACGCAGGTGTCGGCGTACTGGGCGACCTCGACGAGGTCTGCGATGCCATGTTTGAGCGGCACGAGTGCCAGCACTTCGTTGCCTTCGACCAGCGGGGTGCGGCTGGCGGCGGCCAGGGCTTGCATCGCGGTGATGCCGGGGATCACCTCAACGTCAATCTCGGGCACCTGATCGCGGACGCCGGCGGCCAGGTAGCTGAAGGTGGAGTAGACCGACGGGTCGCCGACAGTGGCGAAACCCACGCGGGTGGCTCCGGCCTCGAAGGCCCGGACGGCGGCGGCAGCGGCGACCTGCCAGGCGGCGGCACGACGTTTCGTCACACCAGTGCGGTCTGCCATCGAGAACGGGACACGCGTCAAACGATCGACGGTTTCGGGGCAGGCGGACGCCACGATGGCTTCGGCGCGCCCAGGATCGTCGCCGCTGGCCTCGGTCGCCGGCACCAGAATGAGGTCGCAACTCCGCAACGCACGAACGGCCTTGACCGTAACCAGTTCGGGATCGCCGGGGCCGACCCCGATACCGAGCAGGCAGGGACGTTGGTCGGGCTGGCTCAACTTGGCCTCCTTGCGGCCCTTCTGCCGAGGGCCCCTCGCAGGGTGCAGGGCGCCAGTCGACCGGGCTCGTCCCAAGCTGTTGCGCTCAGGAACCACCGTTGCGGGACAGCGTCGGAATCGCACCGACTTCGCGTGGCACCCCACCGCCGACCACACGGTCGGCTGGATCAGCATAGCGGTTGGCATTCAGCAGTGGTGGGCGCTCATTGGCTGAGCCTTTGGGAGCTACGCTGGGGCGCGTGCCGGTTCTTGCCATCGGAGTCAGCCACCATCAGGCCAGCGCTGACCAACTGATCCGTTTCGCTGCCTGCGGGAAGCAGGCGCTTGATGAGTTGCGCGCCTTGCCGGGCGTCCATGGGGTAATCGAACTGGCCACCTGTAACCGCTACGAGCTCTACATCGACACCGATCAGTTCCATTCCACCAAACGCCAGGCGAACCGGTTGTTGAACGAGGCGGGTGCCGGTGAGTTGCTGGGACTCGTCGATCCGCTGGCGGCTCGCAATGCCGTAGAGCACTTGCTGCGGGTTGCTGCTGGCCTCGAATCGATGGTGGTCGGTGAGCCAGAGATAGTCGGGCAGGTTCGGCATGCGCTGAACGCCAGCCACGACAAGATCAGCCCGGCGTTGCGGCGATTGTTCCAGTTGGCGCTCAGCACCGCCAAGCAGATCGCGGCCGGCACCTCGCTGGGTTCGGTCGGACGCAATCTGGCCACCGTCGCCCTCGACCTGGCCGAGGAGAGGCAGGGGCCACTGGTCGACCGCAAAGTCTTGCTGTTGGGCACGGGAAGTTACGCAGGGGCGGTCACCGCCGATCTGACCAAGCGCGGCGCGCAGATCTTTGTTTACTCCGGCTCGGGGCGGGCTCAGGCATTCGCTCGCTCACATGAGGTGACTGCGATCACCGATCAGCAGTTGCCTGCGGCGATCGGCTCGGTCGCGGCCGTCGTCTCGTGCAGTGGACTTGGCCGCCACGCCTTGACTCCGGAGCAGGTCGTCGCAGTGTCGGCCGAGCGAAGCTCTCAGTTGACGATCATCGATCTGGCCTTGGGACGCGACGTCGACCCGTTGCTGGCCGACGTGCCCGGAGTAGATCTGATCGACCTGGACGAGATCGGGCGTCACGCGCCAGCCGAACACGCCGAAACAATGGCTGCCGCCAACCGGGTGGTGACGGCTGCGGTCGAGGAGTACCTCGAAGCAGAGCGGGGGCGGCTCGCCGATCCAGCAGTGCGGGCCATGCGTGAACACGTCAACGCGATCATCGACAACGAGATCAAATCTGTGGCAGCGCGGGCGACCCCCGAGGTTTCTGCAGCGGTCGCCCGGTCGCTGCGCCGGGTGGCTGGCGTCCTGCTGCACACCCCGTCGCTGCGGGCGGCCGAGTTGGCGCGTGGTGGCGACCCCGCTGAGGTGAACCGCGCGATCGAGACGGTTTTCGGGGTCAAGGTGGACGCATGACCGCGCTGCGGTTGGGTACCCGCGGGTCGGTGTTGGCACGAACTCAGTCGAGTTCGGTGGCCGCTGCGTTAGCCAGCGTCATCGGTCGCCGGGTCGATTTGGTGGTGATCAGAGCGGAAGGTGATGACGTCACGATTCCGTTGGACGCGCCGCCACGTCCCGGCGCCTTCGTCGCGACTCTGCGAGACGCGCTGGGTGCCGGTGAGGTTGATCTAGTGGTGCATTCGTTCAAAGACCTGCCGAGTGTGCCAATGGCCGGATTGGTAGTGGCTGCGATCCCGGCGCGCGCCGACGCCCGAGATGCGCTTTGCGCGCGCGACGGACTGACGCTGGCGGGGCTGCCGCGGGGAGCACGAATCGGCACGTCTAGTCCCCGGCGAGCTGCCGCGTTGCGGCGTGTTCGGCCGGACGTGAAGATCGTGCCGGTCAGGGGCAATGTTGACACTCGGCTGCGCAAGGTCGCCGATGGGCAGGTGGACGCCGTGGTGCTCGCCGGGGCTGGCTTGCAGCGGCTCGGACGCGCCGACGTCATCACCGAGTGGCTCGATCCCGCCGTGTGTGTGCCCGCGCCCGCCCAGGGGGCCCTGGCCGTCGAATGCCGGGCCGGCACCCTCGAGAGTGTTTTGGCTAGCCTGGACGACAATGCCACGCGGCTGGCTGTGACCGCCGAGCGTGCGGTACTCGCCGGGGTCGAGGCGGCCTGCACCACGGCTGTCGGGGCGCACGCGGTATGGCAAGGGGCTGGTGAACTCCGGCTGCTCGCCGAAGTTACCGATCATCGTGGTGTCGAACATGGACGCAGTTCGCGTCAGGTGAGGGTGACCACCAGCGCCGAGGCCGAGGCATTGGGGTTGGCGGCGGCTCAGGAGTTGTTGGCGGGTTGAGGTGAGTGTCAGTAGGCGGCCGATTCTGTTGATCCGGCCGGACGGTAACGAAGCCGACGCATCAGCGCTGGCAGCGTTCGGCTTGCCGACGGTCATCGAACCGTTGCTGACGACCGGGCCATCGGCGGACGCTGCGCCAGCGCGGGCGCTGGCCGATGAACTCGACCGTGCGGGGGCTGGGGACTGGCTGGTGATCACCTCACCCCGAACATGGCGAAACTGGTGCGCACTCGTCCCTGACCTGCTGGAACGCGTGGCCCCTGCGCTTGATGCGGGGCTTCGGGTGGCGTCGGTGGGGTCGGCAACCACGGCGTCCTTGCCGCTGCCGGCCGAGCGGGTACTCACCTCGCCCGGACCTGCTGCCGAGCAGTTGCTTGATCTGCTGCTCTGCCAGCCCAAGACCTTTGGACGCGCCAGCACGGCCGTCCTGCCGCAATCCGCCCAGGCGCGGGCGGTACTGCCGGACGGCTTGCGGGCAGCGGGCTGGCAGGTGCACAGCGCGGCCGTCTACGATACCCGGCCGCGTGCGCCCAGCCCGGGCACTGTCTCCGGTCTGGCCGCAGGCGACTTCGCCGGGGTTCTGGTGCGTTCGCCCAGCGCGGCAGACGCATTGGCCGTGGTCCCGATGGTCACCGCACAGGTTTTCGCGGTGGGGCCGATCACCGCCGCCCGCTGCCGCGCGCACGGCTGGGTTGTGGTCGAGGTTCAGCCGACCGACCCAGCAGCGGTGGCCGAATCCCTGGCCAGGTGTTGGCCAGATTCACTCGAAGGGAGTCTGTTGTGAACATGGTGGAGCGTCCGCGTCGGCTGCGACAGTCGGCAGGGGTGCGGCGACTGGTCGCCGAAACACGACTGCACCCGGCCAATCTGGTGTTGCCGATGTTCGTAGTCGAAGGGCTCGCCGAACCGCGACCGATAGCGTCCATGCCGGGCGTCGTGCAACACAGCATGACCAGCCTGGCCGCGGCGGCCCGTCAGGCCCAGCAGGCAGGCGTCGGCGGGCTGATGCTGTTCGGCGTCTCAGCGCACAAGGACGCCATCGGCTCCGAAGCGGTCAACCCACACGGAATTCTGGCTGCCGGCGTGCGGACACTGGCGGCGGCCGTGCCGGGGCTGCCGATCATCGCCGACCTGTGCCTCGACGAGTTCACCGATCATGGCCATTGCGGCGTCCTCGACGAGCAGGGACAGGTCGCCAACGATGCGACCCTGATCCAGTACCGCAAGATGGCCACGGTGCTGGCCGAAGCCGGCGCGACCATGGTGGGCACCTCCGGCATGATGGACGGCCAGGTCGGTGCCGTCCGCGATGCCCTGGACAAGGCCGGGTACGTCGACACGCTTGTGCTGGCCTACGCGGCGAAGTACGCCTCCGCCTTCTACGGGCCGTTCCGGGAAGCCGTCGCATCCAGTCTGCGGGGCGACCGACGCAGCTACCAGCAAGACCCGGCCAACGGGGTCGAAGCCCGCCGCGAGGTACGCCTCGACATCGCCGAGGGTGCCGACATCGTCATGGTCAAGCCCGCACTCGGCTACCTCGACGTGCTCGCCGAGGTGTCTGCGATGGTCGACGTGCCGACTGCTGCCTACGTGGTCTCGGGAGAGTACGCGATGGTCGAGGCAGCCGCGGCCAATGGCTGGATCGATCGTGACCGGGCGGTGCTGGAGGCGCTGACCAGCGTTCGTCGCGCAGGCGCCGCCATCATCTGTACCTACTGGGCGGTCGAGGTGGCCAACTGGCTGGGGGAGCGATCATGACCAGCAGCAACGCGAGGCTTTTTGAGCGTGCCCGACGTGTGATGCCGGGGGGTGTTTCCTCCCCGGTTCGGGCGTTCGGTGCTGTCGGTGGGACGCCCAGGTTCGCGGCGTCGGCGCGGGGCGCCTGGATCACCGACGTCGAAGGTAAGCAGTATGTGGATCTTGTCGGTAGCTGGGGGCCGATGATCTTGGGTCACGCTCATCCAGAGGTGGTGGCCGCGGTCCAAGATGCGGTCGGCGACTCGTCGTCCTTCGGCGCGCCTTGTTTGCGCGAACTGGAACTTGCTGAGGAGATCGTCCGGCTGGTCGAGCCCGTGCAACGGGTTCGGTTCACCTCCAGCGGGACTGAGGCTGTCATGACGGCCGTCAGGCTGGCGCGCGGCGCCACCGGCCGCGCACTCATCGTCAAGTTCGCCGGCTGCTACCACGGGCATTCCGACGCTTTGCTGGCCGCGGCAGGCTCTGGGGTGGCGACGCTGGGCCTTCCAGATTCACCGGGTGTGACCGCCGGTACGGCAGCCAGCACCCTCGTGCTGCCCTACGGCCGACTCGATCTGGTTGAGCAGGCATTCGCGGCCCATGGCGACCAGATAGCGGCCGTGGTCACCGAGCCGGTGCCGGCAAACATGGGGGTGATCGCGCCACCTGCGGGCTTCAACCGCGGGCTGCGCGACCTGTGCTCTGCACACGGCGCGGTTTTCATCGTGGATGAAGTGCTGACCGGCTTCCGTCTCTCCCGCGCCGGTTACTGGGGTCTGGCTGGTAGCGCCGAAGGTTGGGCACCCGATCTGTTCACCTTCGGAAAGGTGGTCGGTGGTGGTCTGCCGATGTCGGCGGTGGGCGGGCGGGCCGACCTGATGGATCTGCTCGCGCCGGCCGGCCCGGTCTATCAGGCAGGTACGTTGAGCGGCAATCCGGCGGCTGCTGCCGCTGGGTTGGCAACGTTGAGGCTCGCGGACGACGCGGTCTACGCCCACCTCGACCAGGTCAGCAGCCAGTTGCGGGCGATGGTTTCCGAGGCGCTCACCCAGGCCGGGGTCGCACACCGCATCAACCACTGGGGCAACCTGTTCAGTGTCTTCTTCACCTCCGCCGAGGTGAGCGACTACGACACGGCCAAGGCCCAGGACAGTGCTGCCTTCGCACGCTTCTTCCACGCGATGCTCGACCGGGGAGTGTGGCTGGCGCCCAGTGCCTTCGAAGCATGGTTCGTTTCCGCCGCGCTCGGTGAACGCGAACTCGATGTGATCGCCCGAGCGCTGCCCGAAGCCGCCTGCGCCGCCGCTGATCCCGCCCGGCCCGCGGGGTCGTAGGCCATTCGGACCTCCCGCCAGACACGGCTGTAGGCCATTGGCTGAGCATGATTACGCTGTCGCGTCGGCTGGCTGACTGGCGTGCCAAACTGGGGACACCGATCTTGAAGGGAGCATGTCTGTGAACCTGTACCTGTCTGCCTATGTCGTCTGGCCCGCCGACGAGGACGCCCGCCCCGACTTTCTGGCCCAGGTGGCTGAGCGTGAGTGGCTTGGCGGAATTGAGCTGGGCTACGTCGATTCCCTTGGTTGGCCGACCGGTGCCCCCGATGACCTGCCCGCCATCGTGACAGGTATCCCCGGAACTACCGGCCACAACGCCAAGGACCCCGATTTCGGTTTCGCCTCTCCCGACGAGGCCGGACGCCAACGCGCGCTCGATTGGGCTCGCGGTGAGGCCGCGGCAATCGCTCACCTGGCGAATGAGGGCCACCAGATCAGGGCCGTCCAACTGCACTCCGCCCCGACCGGAAAGGCCGACGCGGACGCCTTCGCCAAGTCGCTGCTCGAGATGGCTGGCTGGGATTGGGGCGGGGCGGCGCTGTGGATCGAACACTGCGATGCTTGGGTCGAGGGCCAAGAGCCCAACAAGGGGTACCTGACCTTGGATCAGGAACTCGCCGTGCTCGACGCGGTTTCGGCGCAAACGCCGAGCATCAACTGGGGCGTGGTGATCAACTGGGCCCGCAGCGCCATCGAGGGACGCAACGCCCAACTCCCGCTCGACCACGTCAAGGCCGCAGCCGCAGCGGGCTGGCTGCGCCATGTCGGCTTCTCCAGTTGCTCGGGTGAACAAACCGTCTTCGGGATCCCCTGGATCGACATGCACCTGCCCCTGGCTGGCACCACCGGCACCCCGAACGGGACGCTGCTGGGTGCCGCCGAGGTGGCCGACGTCTTCAAGGCCGCCGGGGACGTCACGTACGGGTTGAAGATCGGGCTGCGTCCGATTGATCAATCCACTGCCGAGAAGCTGGCCGGCTTGGACGAGAATGCGGCGGTGATCCTGGGGGCGATGGCCTGAATTGAGCCGCGGGTGGGCGGGCCATCCCCTGGGGTGGCCAACGTCGCGATGCCAACCCGTGCGATCCGGCAGACCGCCGCGAAGTAGGCAGTCCGGTTGGCCCGGGGGCAGCGGAGGTTAAGCTCCTGGCCATGCGTGTGCTCTTGTTGTCGTATGGCAGCCGTGGTGACTGCGAGCCGTTTCTGGCTGTTGGCGAGTTGCTGCGTGCTCGTGGTGATGAGGTCGTTTGCGCCTTTCCGGAGCAGTTCCGGGGCTTGGCGGAGTCGGGCGGATTCGACTTCCACACTCTGGGTGGGGAGTTTCTCGACCAGTTGGAGTCGGACGACATGAAGGTCGCGCTGAGCGGAAGCGGAGTCCGCCGCGTGATGGGGTATCTGAGGGCGGCCTCCAGGGGGATGGACACCCAGCGGTTGATGGTCGACCGTCAAGCTGATGCCATTCGCTGTACCCGGCCCGACTTGGTGATCCACCACTCAAAATGCGCGTATGTCGTCCCGTGGGCCACGCTGAACGGACGCAAGTCGATGCTGTTCGCCCTCCAGCCGGCGCTGTTGCACGAAGTGAAGGGCACGGCGCACGTCGGCATGCCGCGCTGGATGCCAGCGTGGCTGTCGTACGCATTGATGCGGCTCGGCTTCGTGATGATGGCCTTGTTGGTTGTCGAACGGCACTTCAAGGATGAGTTGACCGCCCAGCAGGTCAGGCGGGCCATCCTGGCCGAAGCGGTGGCGTACAACGTCTCGCCGGCACTGTTCGCTCAGCCGAAGTACTGGCCAGGCCACGTGCGGGTCGTCGGCTTCATTGAGCGTGATAAGACGGCGGCTTGGTCGCCTCCGGCAGAGCTGACCGACTTCCTTGATGCGCATGAGAAGGTCCTGTTCCTGACCTTCGGCAGCATGACGAACTCCGATCCAGCAGCGAACACGACTTTGTTCCTGCAGGCGCTGTCCGACTGCGGCATCCCGGCGGTGATCAATACTGCCGGCGGGGCCTTCGCTGAACCGGAGCACCGCCACGGCGCTGACGTCTTGTTCGTAGACGAGGTGCCCTACGACTGGGTACTTCCGCTGGTCGAAGCCGTCGTCCATCACGGCGGTGCCGGCACGGTGCACTCGGCACTCAAAGCGGGCCGTCCCACCATGGCCATTCCGCACGGCTTCGACCAGCCGCTGTGGGACGAACTCATCGCGCGGGCAGGCGTCGGGCCTCGGGGTATTCCGATTGGGAAGCTCACCCTCAAGCACCTGAAGGTCAAGCTGCTCGATCTGTGGCAGAACCCCCGCTACCGGCGGGCTGCCGAACGGGTGGGGCGCCGAATGCGTGCCGAGAAGAGCGGTGCGGTCTTCAACGATTTCGTCACACGCGTCACCAAGAGTCGCCCCGGCACCATCTGACCAGGTCTTGCCCGCTGGGCCTGCTCACAGCCGCCTCCCAGCGGGGGTGCGATACGGCATCATCGTCGCGAGACCGTGACCAGCTTCCTTCGACTTAGGCTGGTTCGGCGCTGTCACCACGGTGTCCTCTGCGCACGTTGGCCGTGACCCGACGATTTGAAGGAAGCCTGTCACCGGAGTTGGGCTGCGTTCACACATCCGGCGCAGCGAACGCCAACTGGCGGGTGTGGCCGGTCGTGGATGCTGGTAGCTGGGCTTGTCGGCCGTCGCCAGTGCCAACTGCAGAAGATCGTGCCTGTTTCCGGCCGTCTGCGCAGGGAATCCGGCACGGTCTTGATCGGCTCTGTGGGGTCGGCCCGAAACCGCGGGTTGAATCGGCCGGTGGGCTCAGGGCAGGCGGAGAGCCGCGGTGATCGTCCGAACCACCCCGTTCTCGGTGTTTGGTGGGGCAACGAACCGGGCTCGTTCTCGCAACAGTGGGTGGGCGTTATCCATGGCGAACGAATAGTCAGCGGAGTCCATTAGTTCTAGGTCGTTGAGGAAGTCGCCAAAAACCATCGTCTGCGCGGAGGTGATGCCGAGCACTCGCTGGACGCGGCGCAGAGCAGCGCCTTTGTTCGTGCCGAGGCTCTGTACGTCAACCCAGTGCTGACCGGATAACACGACTTGGGCTTCGGCTGCGAATGACGACAGGGCAGGCCAGGTGTGCTGCTCGGCAGACCCGAAATCGTAGACGGCAACCTTCAGGATGTCATCGACAGGGCGGTCGAGCAGATCGGGCAAGAGCGCGAGAGAGACGTAGTATTCGTCGGTTTCGGCCCGGAACGCCGGGTGGTTGCGTTCGATGTAGGCCGAGTCTTTTCCGCAGACGACGACGCCGAGGTCGGCGCCCTCGGCGGTCAGGGTGCGGACGGCCAGCACCACCCGCCTGACCAGGTCGTTGTCCAGCGCTTGAGCTGCGATCTCCGTGCTGCCGTGCACAAGGTAGGCGCCATTCTCGGCGATGTAGATGAGTTCGTCGGCCACCTCACCGAAGAGCCTGTACAGCGTGTGGTACTGCCGGCCGCTGGCAGCGGCGAACGAGATGCCGCGCTCAAACAGTGCTTCGACCGTCGGCCAGAAGTTGTGGTGGAGTTCTTTGTTTTCGTCGAGCAGTGTGCCATCCATGTCGGCGGCGATCAGCCGGATGTCTGGCGGTGGGTCGAAGTTGGGTGGCTTCACGCAGCCACTGTAGGCAGAGTTGCCAAAGTAGCCTCGGGGCCGGCTGGACGCGGCTCCACCCAGCGCCACGCCGCGATCGGATCGCTCTCGTCGACGCCCACTGTGCCGCCCAGACTCGCGAGCCTGGGGCTCGGCGACGGATTGGCAGCCGTGAACAGCCCAGCGACAACCAATGAGCAGCTGGTTTGCAAGCTCCGAGGAGCCTGTGCTAGCTTGCCATGCAAGAGCTTAGGCTCAACAGGATTGTTACTCGGTGACGAGGCAAGACCTGAGACGCATTCACGTGCGCCTCAGGTCTTTTTTGCGTTTCAGACCAGAAAGGACAGCAACGATGGGCTCAGTGGACTATCGGGCACTCGCCCCCCAAATCTTGGACAAGATCGGTGGCGAGGCGAACATTTCGGCGTTGGCGCATTGTGCCACCCGGCTTCGGTTGAACTTGAAGGACGAGTCCAAGGCGGACAAGACGGCGGTCGAGAGTCTCCCGGGTGTCATTGCCGTGGTGCAGGCCGGCGGTCAGTTCCAGGTCGTGATTGGCAACGAGGTGCCGATCTTGTTCGAGGAACTGACCCGGATCAGCAATGTCGGCGGTTCTCACACCTCGGTCGCGGTTGACGAGAAGGGGCCGAAGGGCAACGTGTTCAACCGATTCATCGAATTGATCAGCGCCATCTTCCAGCCGATCGTCTGGCCGTTGGCTGGCGCCGGGCTGCTGAAGGCGCTGTTGGCCATGAGTACCACCTTCGGATGGCTGAACGGTGAAACGACGACCTACACAATCCTGAATGCGGCGGCCGACGCGGTGTTCTACTTCCTGCCCATGTTCTTGGCCATCACCGCCGCGAAGCGGTTCAAGACAAACCAGTTCACCTCGATGGCCCTCGCCGGGGCTTTGGTCTACCCGTCCATCGTCGCGCTGACGGAGTCCGTCGATCCGGTGACCTTCCTCGGCATACCGGTCGTGGTGATGTCGTATGTCAGCTCGGTGATTCCGATCATTATCGGCGTTTGGCTACAGGGCTACCTGGAACGCAGCCTCAACAAGTTGTTGCCGCACTGGTTGCGTAACTTCATGACCCCGCTACTCACGCTACTGATCATGGTGCCGCTGCTATTGATGACGGTTGGTCCGGCCACCACATTCGCGGCCCAAGGCATCTCGGCTGGCGTGAACTTCCTATTCAGTTTCGCGCCTTGGCTCGCAGGGGCGATCCTGGGTGGACTGTGGCAGGTCTTCGTGCTGTTCGGCCTGCATTGGGGTTTGGTACCGATCATGCTCAACGACTTGTCAACCCAGGGCTTCTCACTGCTCAACGGCCCGTTGCCAGCCGCCGTTCTTGCGCAGGCCGCCGCCGGGTTGGCAGTTGCTATCCGTAGCCGGAGTGCGAAGCGCCGCGAGGCAGCCGCGCCCGCTGCGTTGTCCGGCTTCGTCGCTGGCATCACCGAGCCCCTCATCTACGCCGTCAACCTTCCGTTGAAGCGTCCCTTCTACTTCGGTGTCGTCGGTGGTGCGATTGGCGGGGCGATCGCGGCTGCGGGTGGCAGCGCCGCTAACCAGTTCGTCTTCCCGTCGATACTCGGGCTCACCGCCTACACCCAGCATGGCTCGTTCGTGCTCCAATTGATCGGCACCGGTGTCGCAATGGTGATCGGCTTCACCCTCACTTTCCTGTTCGGTCCGCGTGAGCAGGCCGACGCCAAGGAAGAGGACGCAACCGTCCCCACCCTCAGCAGCGAGGCTGCACCCACCGCCGGTGTGACCGATACTGCCGAGATCGCGGGGCCGGTATCGACCGGCACCCGAACCGTCACCTTGGCCACCGGGACCAAGATCGCGCTGGGTGCTCCGGTCGCCGGAACCGCAGTCGACCTCACCAAGGTGCCCGACAGGGTCTTCGCCTCCTTGGCGATGGGTCGCGGCATCGGCATCGTCCCGACCGACGGCACGATCGTGGCACCGGTCGACGGCCGGGTGGCTGTGGCGATGAAGACTGGTCATGCGTTCGGGCTCAAGACCGACACCGGAGTTGAGGTGCTGGTGCACATCGGGATCGATACTGTGCAAATGAAGGGCGAGGGCTTCGCAGCCCGAGTCGCCAAGGGCGACTTGGTCAAGAAGGGTGATGTCTTGTGTGAGGTCGATCTCGACGTCATTCGTGCCGCAGGGTACGACCCGACGACGGTGATGATCGTGACCAACACCACGAACTTCACCGATGTCTCGCCCATAGCAACCGGCACACTGGTCGCCGGGGCGGACGCCGCACTGGTCACGATCTGAAAACCAACCAGCACCACTGAAGGAGCAAACTGATGAGCATGGAATTCCCCGACGGGTTCTTGTGGGGTGGCGCGGTCGCCGCGAACCAGTATGAGGGCGCCTACGACGTAGACGGCAAGGGTCTGTCCATCCAGGATGTGCTGCCGAAGGGGGGAATCGGAGCCCCACCCACCGACCAGCCCACTCCCGATAACCTCAAACTGGGCGGCATCGACTTCTACCACCGGTACGCCGAAGACATTGCGTTGTTCGCCGAGATGGGTTTCAAGATCTTCCGGTTCTCAATCGCGTGGAGCCGGATCTTCCCGAACGGTGACGAGGCTGAGCCCAACGAGGCCGGGTTGGCGTTCTATGACAGAGTCCTCGACGAGTGCGAGAAGCACGGCATCGAGCCCATGATCACGATCAGCCACTATGAGACCCCGCTGCACCTGTCGAAGGCCTATGACGGTTGGGTCAACCGGAAACTGATCGGCTTCTACGAGCGTTACGCCCGCACCCTGTTCGAGCGCTATGGCAGCCGGGTGAAGTACTGGCTGACCTTCAACGAGATCAACTCGGTACTGCATGCCCCGCTGTTGTCAGGCGGTATCTGGACACCCAAGGACCAACTGTCGGAGGCCGACCTCTACCAGGCGATCCACCACGAACTGGTGGCGTCGGCATCCGCAACCAGGATCGCTCACGAGATAAACCCCGATCTCAAGGTCGGCTGCATGATCATTGCGATTCCGGTTTACCCCCTCACGCCAGACCCGAATGATGTGCTGAAGGTGATGCAGACTGACCATTCCAATCTGGCATTCGGCGATGTGCACGTGCGCGGACGCTACCCGGGCTTCTTCCTGCGCACTCTGCGCGAGAAAGGCATCGAACTCGACATCACCGACGCCGACCGCGAAATGCTGACCAACACCGTTGATTTCGTCAGCTTCAGCTATTACATGAGCATTTGTGAGTCGGCTTCGGGTGGTGAACGGGGACGCGGAAACATCATGGGTGGAGTGATCAACCCCACCCTGCCGGCATCCGAGTGGGGCTGGCAGATCGACCCGGTCGGGTTGCGCATCGTGCTGAACCAGTTCTGGGATCGCTGGGGCAAGCCGCTGTTCATAGTCGAGAACGGGTTGGGCGCCCGCGATGAACTGGTCGAGGTGGACGGCGTCCCAACTGTTGTGGACGACTACCGTATCGCCTATCTGCGCGACCACCTGATCCAGGTGCGCGAGGCGATCGCGGATGGTGTCGAGTTGTGGGGATACACCTGGTGGGGGCCGATCGACCTGGTCAGTGCCTCGACAGCGCAAATGTCCAAGCGGTATGGGTTCATCTACGTCGATCGTAACGATGACGGCACCGGCACCTTGGCGCGCTTCCGGAAGAAGTCGTTCGGCTACTACCAGCAGCTGATAGCCAGCAACGGGGCATGTCTGGACTCTTGAGCCGCGCAGGGCGTCCGGACAGAACGCCCGGACGCCCTTCTGGCGAGCTGAACCCGAGCGGGGAGGGGAAGAGGATGACTGGGGCCGACGACGGCCGACGCATCTTGAGGATCTTCAACAACAATGTGTTGCTGGCGCGCGACTCTCTGGGCCGGGAAGTCGTACTGACCGGTCGAGGGCTTGGTTTCCAGGCAACGCCGGGGCAGCGTGTGGACGAGTCGAAGGTGGCCAGAACGTTCGTGCCTGAGGACGGCCGGAACGCCGACAACGTGGCCGCGATGCTGGCCTCGATAGCTCCCGAATATCTCCAGATCACCGACGAATTGCTGGCCCCGGTGTGGGTGGAACGTGGCCAGGAGCCGTCGTCGGCGACGGTGCTCGCGGTGGCCGATCACATCAGCTTCGCGGTCAAGCGCGTCCGGCAGGGAATCGAGGTCGACTATCCGCTGCGCACCGAGATCGCCCACCTCTACCCACGCGAGCTGGCCTGGGGGGAACGGATTGTAGCCACACTGAATCAGCGCCTCGACTTGCAACTGCCTCCCGAAGAGGCCGTACCACTCGCATTGCACCTGGTAAACGCAGCGTTCAACACAGGGAACCTGTCGCAGACCTATCAGATGACCGGGGTTTTCTCGCAGATCTTCGACATCATCGAGCAGACGTACGCCCAGAAGCTGGACCGGGACTCGGTCAACGTGGCTCGGTTCATCACCCACCTGCGCTACTTCTTCGCGCGCGTGCATGCCGAGACCCAACTCGACCAGGAGTTGGGCTCGTTCACCTCCGCAATCCGTTTGAGCTACCCGGACGCCTACCGGTGCGCTATTGGCGTCCGGGCGATCCTCGAACTCCGACTAGGGCAATCAGTGACCGAGGACGAGACCGCCTACTTGGCGATGCACATCGCCCGCCTGACGCAGCCGAGCTGAACCTAGGGTCAGGGTATCCACCCGTGATTGGAGTGGTAGAGGCGCAGCCGCCTCGCTGGACTCTGGACTTCCCCGGCTCAGGGACGCAGACTGTTGCGACAACCCCCTGAAAGGGACGCCCATGACACACCGAACCCGTTTGAGTCCCGTTACCCGTGGATTTCACAGCGGGAGGTGCTGGCGCCGGCATGCGTTGCCCGCGGCCGTGGCTACCTTGGCGATTGGACTGCTCGCTGCGTGCGGTGGCCAGCCGAGCAACCCGTCTTCGAGCACAACCGGCACTCCGGGCACGTCGAGCCCATCGGGTGCCCCCATGTCGCCCGCCAATCTCCCGGTGCTGGGTGCGACGGTCGAAGCCAAGATGGCGGAATTGCTCGTCCCGGGCGCAGTGGTCCTGGTGCGGACTCCCGAGTCAGAATGGCTGGAGGCATTCGGATCGCGGCAGGTGGGTGCGGACGATCCGGTCACCGTCGACGACCACTTCCGTATCGGGTCGAACACCAAGACCATGACCGGCACGGTCTTGTTGCAACTGGTGGACGAGGGTCTGATCTCGCTCGACGACCCGGTCTCAAAGTACCGACCTGACGTCCCCAACGGCGATGCGATCACCGTCGAGCAGTTGCTGACCATGCGCAGCGGTCTATTCAGCTACAGCGAACTCGAGTCGTTCAACGCGATCCTGGACGAGGATCCCGAGCGGGTCTGGCAGCCGGAGGAACTGGTGGTCCTCGGCTTGGCCGAACCGGTGTACTTCGCGCCCGGTGCAGGGTTCCACTATTCGAACACCAACACGGTGCTGGCTGGGCTGATCATCGAGCAACTCACCGGAAACAAGCTGGAGGTGGAATTGGAGCAGCGGCTGTATGAGCCGCTCGGGCTCACCGACACCTCGTTCCCGCCGATCGAGGACGCAGCACTCCCGGCTCCGCACCCGCACGGCTATCTCTACGGCACGAACGTCTCGACGCTCCAGGATGCCGCCCTGCCGTCCGGGCAGCAGGCGGAGGCGTCCGCGGGAACCCTGCTGCCCAACGACGTCACCAATATGAATCCCTCTTGGGGCTGGGCTGCCGGGGCGGCGATCTCGACCGTTTCCGATCTGGCCGACTATGTGGAGGTGCTGATCGGGGGTGGCTTGTTGAGTTCCCAACTGCAGCAGGAACGCCTGGACAGCATCCAGCCGTCCAACCCGGACGATCCCAGCAGCGCCGGCTACGGGATCGCCTTGGCCCAGTTCGGGCCGATGCTCGGCCACGATGGCTCGTTGCCAGGATTCCAGTCGTTCATGGCCCACGACCCCGAGCGAAGTATCACGCTGATCGTGCTCACCAATCTGCAGGCCGGCCCGGGCGGCGAACAGGTCGCGAACGAGATCGCGCGCGCCGTGATCGGGGAACTCTATGCTGACTGACCTACTTCGCTGACGGGTCGGCAGCATCCTGCGGCGCCCCGGACGCACCCCACCTCCATGTCGCTGCTGTGCCGGCGAAGATCTGTCCGGAGAAGACTAGGTAGACGATTCCCGGTAGCCGGGCGCCGGCGCCCGGCGTCCTGCGGAGCATTGGGAACACTCATCGTCCCAGCTGGCTATTTGTGCGCACTGATCTGCCGGGGAACCCCTACGCTCAGTCCATGAGCTACCTGCCTCGAGCGGCAACCCCGGCAACCGAAGCGGTGCGCAGCGCACGCGACCTCCTGCTCCACAACGTCTACGACTACGAGAAGGTGACGCGCGAGTTCCGCTGGCCCGAGCTTGCGGAGTTCAACTTCGCGCTCGAGTGGTTCGACGTCGTCGCGGGCGAGCACCCCGATCGGGCCGCGCTGACGATCGTGGACGCCAACCTCACCGCGACGAGTTGGTCGTACGCCGAACTGGCCAGGCGTTCCGATCAGGTCGCCTGCTGGCTCAGCTCACTGGGGGTTCGCCGGGGCGACTCGATGATCGTGATGCTCAACAACACCGTCGAGCTCTGGGAGGTCCTGCTGGGCTTGCTGAAGGTGGGCGCTGTCGCGATTCCGACCTCCACGCTGGTGTCCGATGTCGATCTGGCTTGGCGCATCGAAACCGCCGACGCCCGCTTCGCGATCGCCCCCACCTCGTTGGCAGATCGGTTCCATCTGGTGCGGCCCGGCACCACGTTGGTCTGCGTTGGTGAGCAGCCAAGTGCGGGTTGGACGAGCTACTCCGACAGCCATGCGGCCTCCGACACGTTCGTCCCGGACGGGCCGACACCTGCGGATTCGACCTCGTTGCTCTATTTCACTTCGGGGACGACCGCGCGGCCGAAGCTGGTCTGTCACACCCAGGTCAGTTACCCGGTCGGGCATCTGTCGACGATGTTCTGGTTGGGGGTTCGCCCGGGTGACGTGCACCTCAACATCAGTTCGCCGGGCTGGGGCAAGCACGCCTGGAGCAACTTCTTCAGCCCATTCCTGGCTCAAGCCACTGTCTTCATCTTCAACTATGAGCGCTTCAGCGCCGAGACGCTGATGAAGGTGATGGACTCCCACGAGGTCTCGTCATTCTGCGCACCGCCGACGGTATGGCGAATGCTGATCCAGGCCGACCTGTCGCGGCTGTCTCGTCCGCCACGGGAACTGGTGGGAGCCGGTGAAGCCCTCAACCCGGAGGTGATCAACAAGGTTCGGGCCGCGTGGAACAACACGATTCGCGACGGCTACGGGCAGACGGAGATGACCTGCTGCCTGGGCAATTCGCCGGGGCAGCCCGTTCGGATTGGCGCCATGGGACGCCCGATGCCCGGTTACGCGGTGGTGCTGAAGGATCCGGCCACCGATGCCCTGATTGAGGGCGCTGGTGAGGGGGAGATCTGTCTCGACCTGTCGGTGCGCCACCTGGGTTTGATGGGTGGGTACGCCGGTGCCGACGACCTAACCGCAGAGGCGTGGCGCGGTGGCTATCACCACACCGGAGACATCGGTACTCGAGACGCCGACGGCTACATCACCTATGTCGGGCGTGCGGACGATGTCTTCAAAGCGTCCGACTACAAGATCAGCCCGTTCGAACTGGAGAGTGCGCTGATGCTGCACGAGGCAGTGGCCGAGTGCGCGATCGTGCCCTCACCGGACGGGCTGCGCGGGGCCGTCCCGAAGGCCTACATCTGTTTGGCGTCCGGTTACCAACCGGGCCGCGAAGCAGCAGCGGCGATCTTCGAACACTGCCGCGAACACCTCAACGCCTACCAGTACGTCCGGGTGATTGAGTTCGTCGACCAGTTGCCGAAGACGGTGTCGAGCAAGATCCGGCGCGTCGAACTGCGAAACCTCGAGGCCGAACGGGTCGCGGCCGGCAGCGACGAGGGCCAGTATTTCTATCGCGATTTCCGCTGAGTCCCGCACCGCACAGGCAAGCCACCGGGTATCCACAGCGTCCTCTAAGGAACCCGTTGTGGACTCGAGTCATGAAAGCGAGATCCTCGCCGACGAGGCAGTTGGACGATCAGGCTCAGGTAGTTCGCGCCGGCCAAGCCGCCGCGGACGCGGTCCGTGGGGTGGTGGTCGTGGTCGATCAGACGGGCTCCCCGCAAACAGTCGACTGGGCGACCCATTGGGCGGCGGAGACCCATCAGCGGTTGACCGTGCTCCCGCGGGGGCGCTGGGCGGAGTCTACGGGGTCACAGGTCAGCTCAATCATTGCGGACGCCGGCGTGGCAGCCGTGCTGTTCGCCGGTCCCCGTAATCCAACCCCCCGGGGCCCAGTGATGATCCTTCCCGAAGGGGCGTTCTGTCCGCCCGAGGACGGGCCCGTTGTGGTTGCCGCGGACGGATTGGCAGGGTGCGCGCTTCCGCTCGGCGTAGCGTTTGCGTCCGCCCAGCGCTTGGGAGTGCCAGTGCGGGTGACGCCGCTCGCCCGGAACGACCAGGCGGGCGTCGACCGCGTCCATGAAGCGGTGGAGATGTTCGCCGAATGCTATCCCGACGTGCCGGCCACCGTGGGTCCGGCCGCCGAACTTGCGGCCATCGTGAAGGACGAGCGGGCGCAGCTGGTGGTGACCGGGGTGATGGTGTACGGACGCCGGAGTCGGCCACGTCGCTCGCCCGTGGCCGATGCCAGGATGCCGGTAGTCTTGGTCAACCTGGCGGCTTGAAACCGCGATGATCCGACAAGGACCAGCGAAATAGACTGGACGGCAGGGATGCCTCAGGGCCGTCCGTCCGGGGGCTTCGACCCGAGACAGAAGGTGGAGCCATGCAACGGATAGTTCCCTGCCTGTGGTTTGATCACAAGGCAGTCGAAGCAGTCAACTTCTACACTTCTGTGTTCCCGGACGGCCGGGTGACCGATACCCAGTACTACCCCTCTCAGGGGTTGCTCGACTTCCAGCGGGAGTTCGCGGGCAGCGAGTTGAGTATCGAGTTCGAGATCGCGGGCTTGCGGATGATGGCGATCAACGCCGGCCCGGAGTTCACGGTCAACCCGTCGGTGTCGTTCATGGTCAACTTCGACCCGCACGATGGCAAGGCCGTCGAGTACCTGGAAGCACTCTGGGCGGCGCTGACCGACGGCGGCCGGGAACTGATGCCGCTGGGTGAGTACCCCTTCAGCCGGCGCTACGGGTGGGTCCAGGACCGCTACGGGGTCAGCTGGCAACTCATGCTCACCGCCGCTGACGCCGAGCCGCAGCCTGTCGTCGTCCCTTGCCTGATGTTCGCCAACATCGCTCAGAACCGAGCGGGTGAGGCGTTGGAGTACTACCAGTCGGTCTTCCCCGAGGCGCGCGTGGGCATGGTGGTCCGCTACCTCGAGCAGACCGGCCCGGCCATCCCGGGTGCAGTGACGTTCGCCACCATCGACCTGCTCGGGCAGCGCATCGCCGTGATGGATTCCGGCGCCGAGCAGGATTTCACCTTCAACAGCGGTGTCTCACTGATCGTCGAATGCGCGGACCAGGCGGAGATCGACCGTTATTGGGCGGCGCTGAGCGAGGTGTCGGAGGCGGAACAATGCGGCTGGTGTGTCGACCGGTTCGGGCTGAGCTGGCAGATTGTCCCCGTCGACCTGGAGAAGCTGATGCAGACCCCGGGCTCGTTCGAGAAGCTGATGCAGATGAAGAAGATCGACATCGCCGCGTTCGGCTGAGCCGCCAAGTGGCTGTGCGTGGCGCCGTCGGCTGCGGCGGTGTGCTTGCTAGGACGCGCGGACCGGCTGCCGCAAGATGGTGCGCAGCTTCGCTGGCTCGACCTTGCGTAGGTCGCTGAGGTAGACCTCGTGGTGCTTGCCGACCATGTGCAGCCCGTGCTCGGGGATGAACTGCTCGTGCATCTGCTTCAACACCGGCGCCTCATCGTCGAACGAGCCGATGTGCAGGGTCTGCACGCATCGCCCTTCGGACAGCACACTCAGCCGGACTTCGTCGAGGCCCGCTGACGCGGACGAGGTGCGGACCTGGTCGACCGCTGCCTCGAACATCGTTTGGTCGATCCAGTCGGGAGTCAGCAGCATCAGCGTCCAATCCCAGCGGGACTTGTCGCGGGCGGCCGTGAACGCTGTCATGTCGTCGGCCCACCACAGTCCCTCAAGGGGCGGGACGACATAGTCGCGACCCAGATCGCGCTTGCTGGCGAACTTCAGCTTGTAGGCCACCGGATAAAGCACACCCAAGGCGGCGGGGTAGGCCGGTGAGTTGTTCGGATCCCCGTGACCGTCGACCATCAGGTACTGCAGGTCGGGCACGTCGACGATCTCGAAGACTCCGTGCTTCGCTCGGTAGCTGGCGATGGTCCGTTTGAAATCGATCTTGTCACTCACTGCCGGGCTCCTTCCTTCGGGGTTCTTGTCACCGCCAGCCCAGGCCGGGGGCGACATGGGTCAGCAGTGCCTCGATGACGTGCGCGTTGTATGCCACCCCCAGCTGGTTGGGCACCGTCAACAGCAAGGTGTCGGCGGCGGCGATGGCCTCGTCCTTGGCGAGGTCCGCGATCAACCGGTCGGGTTCTGCGGCGTAGGTCTTACCGAAGCGGGCCTGTCCACCGTCAAGCCAACCGACCTGGTCGCGGCTTGCCGATTCGAGGCCGAAGTAGCGCCGGTCCAGTTCATTGACCAGCGGGAAGATGCTGCGGCTCACCGAAATCCGCGGTTCGCGCTGGTGACCCGCCGCCTGCCAGGCCTGCCGGAAACGCTGGATCTGCTCGGCCTGCAGTTGGTGGAACGGCACCCCGGTGTCTTCGGTGAGCAAAGTGGAACTCATCAGGTTCATCCCGAGCTCGGCGGCCCATTCGGCGGTTGCCCGCGTGCCGGCACCCCACCAGATACGATCACGCAGCCCGGGGGAGTGCGGTTCGATTCGCAACAGTCCGCCTGGATTGGGGAACATCGGGTGCGGGTTCGGCTCGGCGAACCCTTCGCCGGTCAGCACCTGCAGCAGGGTCTTGGTGCGCTCGCGCGCCATGGCAGCGGCGTCGTCGTCCACCGGATGATGCCCGAAGTAGCGGAAGCCGTCCACGACCTGCTCGGGGGATCCGCGGCTGACCCCCAGCTGCAGCCGGCCACCCGAGATCAGGTCGGCGGCCCCGGCGTCCTCGGCCATGTACATCGGGTTCTCGTAGCGCATGTCGATGACGCCGGTGCCGATCTCGATTCGGCTGGTCCGGGCGCCGATCGCGGCCAGCAGCGGGAAGGGCGAGGCCAGTTGTCGCGCGAAGTGGTGGACGCGGAAGTAGGCGCCGTCGGCGCCCAGTTCTTCGGCGGCCACGGCCAGTTCGATGGATTGCAGCAGCGCGTCAGCTGCTGACCGGGTATGCGAGTGGGGGGACGGAGTCCAGTGTCCGAAGGATAAGAAGCCGATGTTCTTCACGCTGGTGCAACGCAAACCGACGGTCTTGCCTTCCCCAACTCCGCAGCTTGCGGTCGGACGCGTCCGCGGCGTTGTTCGGTCACACTCGGAGATGTGAGCATAGACGCGACAGACACGCCAGCCGGGACGCGCTACGGCCGGGACACGGTGGAGTTCGGACGGGCCATCGCATTCTTCGATGCGGTGTACGCGTTCGCGGTCACGATGCTGGTGGTCAACATCGAACCACCCGGACGCGAGGGATGGTCAAGCCCGGCCGCGCTCATTAGCAGCGGGGTCGGCGAGCAGTTCGTGGGGTTCGTGATCAGCTTCGTGGTGATCGCGGTTTTCTGGCGCGTCAACCACCGGTTGATGGCCCTGTTGAGCGCGGTCAGCCCCGGTGTTATTGCCGCCAACCTGGTGGCGACGGCGTTTGTGGTGCTCATCCCGTTCTCGACCCAGGGGATGAGCGATGCCGAGACCTCCGACGCGCCCCTGGCAGTCGCGGTCTACGCGGTGAACATCAGCTGCGCGGTACTGGCTCAGTCAGCCATGCACTTCGTGGCGCGCTCCCAGGGTCTGCTCAGCGATCCGCTGCCGTTGCGGGCTGATCTCGTCCGTTTTCTCGACACGTTGGTGACCCCGGCCGTCTTCCTCGCCTCGATTCCCATCGCGTATGTGTACGGGACTGACTGGGCCCGAAGCAGTTGGGCGGTGCTGCTGCTGCTTGGGCCGCTCAGCGGCGCTTGGGCGACGCGTCGCATCGCCCGGATCGTCGCGGTCGAGCATGCCGACTGACGGGCCATCCACGCAGTCAACCCAGCAACGTGGACGCGGCTCGCGCAGCCTTCGCCGGACGTTTCCTCCTTCAGCTCAGCGTCAACGGTTGGCCGTTTTCATAGACGTCTTCGATCACCACGTCGTCGACATACTCAACTCGTGGTGTGATCTGGGTACTCCCGAAGTCGATGTCGGACAGCCGCAGTCCACGAATGTGGCAGTCGGGGTAGCCTGAGATGTTCAACGACTGGCGCGCCGACTGGACCGTCATGTCCGCTACGTTGATGTCGCTGACGTCGGGATTGAAGCCGTGGCCTGGGCCTTCTTCGTAGTAGAAGTCGATGTCGATTGCCGCCTTGGCTACCGTACCCACTGTGATGTCACGAGCCCAGAAACCGCGGATGTAGCCGCCGCGCACCGAGTTTGTCTTGAAGCGCAAGGCAATGTCCAGATTGGGGCTCGACAACGAGCAATCGCGCGCGAAAACATTCGCGACGCCACCCGACATCTCGCTGCCGATGGTGATGCCGCCATGCCCGTCGGCCATCGAGCAGTTCTGGATCAACACATCAGTGGTCGGAACCCCGACCCGGCGACCGTCGTTGTTGCGTCCGGCCTTGATGGCGATGCAGTCGTCGCCGGTGCTGAAGGTGCAGTCCTGGATGACCACCATGGAGCAGGACTCAGGGTTGCAGCCGTCGTTGTTGGGGCCGTGGGTGTTGATTGTCACCTCTTCGACGAGCACGTTCTCGCAGAGCACCGGGTGTACCTCCCACATCGGTGAGCGCAGGATGGTGACCCCTTGGATCCAGACATTTCGGCACTTGTACGGCTGGATGAACGACGAACGCAGGTAGTCGCCCTCGCCATAGATGCGTTCCTCGACTGGTGTGCCGGCGGCCACCTGCGCAATCAACCGATCGCGAGCCGTCGACTGTTCGGGGGTACCGGGCACCCAGCCGTATTGGGCCTTGCCCTTCCACGGCCACCAGTTGGTGTTGTCGGCCTGGCCGTCCAGCGTCCCGTCGCCAGTGACCGCAACGTTCTCGCAATCGTAGGCATAGATCAGCGGGGAGTAGTTGTACAGTTCCATGCCTTCGAACCTCGTCAGTACTGCAGGAAGGTAGTCGGCGGGGGTGGTGCTGAACAGTAGAGTCGCACCCTGTGAAATGTGCAGATTGACGTTTGACGCCAGGTGGATTGGTCCGGTCAGGAAGTTGCCGGGTGGTACCAGCACCTGACCGCCGCCGCGGGACGCAGCGCAAGCCGCGATGGCCGCCGCGATGGCTTCGGTGCAGGGTTGTTCGCCGCCTTCTACTGCGCCGTAGTCGACGATGTTGAACACTCTCCGGCCGAACCTGGGTGCTCGGACCTTGGCCTGGATGTAGGTGGCCCGCGCCCAAGGCGCGCGTTTGGGGTCGGGGGCGGCGTTGGCGTCGGAAACGATTGAGCTGGAGAACGTGGCGATGCCAGCGAGCAGGGTGCCTTGCAGCACATTGCGGCGGGTTGGTTTGATCATCATTGGGGGCCTCTCGATGGATCTGAGACTCTCCGGCTTGGGGGTGCCGAGGAGGTGACCAACGCTACTCGAGGACGGCCACGCGCGACCAGACCGCATGTCAGAGTTCTTGTGGCTGCTCGACTAGTCCCCACGTCGCCGCGGGGCGGGCCGTCGACGAGGGCCGAGCGCCTGATTTGCGCACTAGCGGGTCGTGTGGAAGTCACGGTTGGGTGCCCGCAAGATCGAGCACCTCGGGTCGGCGCATGACGAGGTTGAGGTAACCGGCGCTCCACGGAATGCGCACTAAATGAGGGAAGTCAGGACCCGGACATGATGAGGTCCTCGGGGAGGATGCTCCGTAACACTCCCCGAGGACCTCGGCCCATGTTTCCTGCGTGCCAGGCATGACATGACATGAGGATGAGCCACCCAGTCATCCTTCACTATCGTCTGACACGGTTGCGTATCCAGCCCGTGGTGCTGGAGTTTGACGACGACGACAGGCGCCTCAGTGCACGGCCGCGAGTTCCTGCCGCAGCTTGTTGTTCGCCTGCTCCACCTTGAGCCGGGTGAGCAAGAAGATGATCACGCCAGCGACGATGGTCGGCATCCACAGATACATGAAGTTCAGCATGTTCATGGCCGACGCCGACTGCACTGCTGCTGAGCCGTCGTAGCCGCTCGCCGCCAGCAGCCACCCGGACAGCGCGACACCGCCGCCACCACCGATCTTCACGCCCAGCGAGGTGGCGGAGAACATCATGCCGTCGATGCGCTTGTTCTTGGTGAGGAAGGTGTATTCCGAGGCTTCGGCAATGAGCGCGTTCAGAGTTCCCTGAAGGGGACTCATGCCGAGCGACGCCAACCCAGAGAAGACCAGCATGAGCGGGATGCTGCCCATGCCGGCGGCAACGATGACCAGAGCCCGGCCAATGAATGCGATCACGTAGCCGACGAGGTTGACTTTGAAGATCCCGCGGAACCACTTGACCACGAGCGGGGTGGCCATCAGCCCGATGATCAGTGGGATATTGATGGCCCAGGCGAAGGTGCTGAAGTGATTGGCATCGCCCAGCACGTAGGTCATGAAGTACATGCCAGTCCCCAACATCGCCGTGAAGACTTGGCCGAGAATGAACACTGCCACGATCAGCAGGTAGTACTTGTTCGAGAACAGCAGCTTGAGGGACTGACCCAAAGAGTGCTTGTCCGCGGCTATTGCCGCCGCTTCCTCGGCTTCGGTTTCGCCGGAGCGCTCGTACAGAACTGAGGCTGGCAGCTCTCGCACTGAGAACACCGAGATTGTATTCACGGCAAGGCCGATTACGGCGTAGATGATCGCGACGGTGCGCCAGGCCCCCGCGTCATTGCCGAATGCCTGGACCAAACCGACCGTGGCCACCTGGATCAGCAAGCTGGTGCCGAACGCGAACATGAAGCGAATCGAGCCCATCTGCACACGCTCTTCGGCATTCTTGGTGATCAGCGCGGTCAAGGTGGAGTATGCGATGTTGTTGGCTGTGAAGAAGCCAGCATTTAGCAAGACGTAGGTGATGAAGAACCATGCGTACATTGCGAAGTCGCCGAGACTCGGGGGAATCGCAAAAATTGCGATGACCATGGCGGCGCACCCGAAGTACCCCCAGAACATCCACGGTCGAGCCTTACCCATCTTCGTGTTGGTCTTGTCGATCAGCGCCCCGAAGATGATATCCGATACGCCGTCGAAGATCCTGGCGACCATGATCAAGGTGCCGACGATTCCCGGATTGAGTCCCATCGTGTCGGTCAGATAGATCATCACGAAGAACGCGAGGAGCGCGTAGACGACGTTCCCGCCAACGTCTCCCGCTCCGTATCCAACTTTGTTATACCACTTCAGGTACTTCTTGTCGTCCATACTTGTCACTCCTGTGTGCTTACTTGACTTGGGGTTGCTCAGTTTGTGTTGTCGGCTGGAATCAATGCGAGTTCGAATTGAAATTCGGCGGCGCGGAGTTGATATTTCTCAGGCACATCTGGGCCGCAGCTGTTTGATCCAATTCCGTTTTGGGCGTAGTCAAGACACCAGACGGTGTCTCCCGAGGGGATCAGATCTACATTGCGCTTCTTATCGGTCAGTTCCTCTTGGGTATAGGGGGAGGCATTGAAACTGAAGCTTGTTGGGCCGACTGCGGTGATTGAGCGTTCCCCGGCCGCAACGGTGACAAAGTCGCAGCCGTCATGACTGCCGTTCTCTTGGGGCCGGATGTAGTCCTCGTGCAGTTCAGCCACATTGGCTGAGTACTTGCCATACGAGCTGGCACGGCGCTTGTCGGGGTAGCTCTCGAAAGGACCGAGCCCGCAGTAGGTGACGCCGTCCATTGCTGCCGGCAAGAACAGCCGAAGGCCGAAGCGGGGCAGTTCGGGGAATCCGGCGCCGCGTCGAACGTTCATGGCAACCCGTACCACGCCCGAGCGTTCGATCTGCCAGACGGTGTCGAGGTGGGCAATCGGCTGCACGACCGGGGCGACCAGTGCCATCTCGCTGGTCACCGTGACTGCGTCGGGGCCTTCCGAATAGTCGGTGCGATAGGCCCGCGCCCGGGCCTGGTGGTATCGCGCGGCCTCCCACTTCTTCTTGATGTACATGTCGTTGTCGGTCGGGGCCCGCCAGATGTTGACTTCCATCGGCTTGGTCAGCAGATGCTCACCGGCATGCAACATGGTCTTGAACAGGCCGGTCGTCCGGTCGAGGACATACTCGAAGGAGTCACCGCTGATCGTGAGATAGCGGTCGTCGGCAGTGACCTGGAGCGCCGACTGCTGGTCGGAGGCGGTCTCCAGCAGCCGCACCGCGTCCTGGTTGCGCCCGTCGGTGTTGTTCAGCACGATCTCGTCGAACCCGAGCAACTGACCCGCCGGGACCAGGGGAGAGGAAGTCCGTAGATGATGGTTGATCTTGAGTCGGCACTTGCCGGTCGCGGGCACCGAAATCTCGAGCGGGATCGTGGCCGTGGCGCCTGGTGCCACTGAAGGCAGAGTCCCGACGGGGCCCGTCTCGATGATCTCGCCGTCGCGGGTCACCTCATAGACCGCGTCCACCAGATCGGCCAAGTCGGTGAAGTCGAGCTTGTTCTGCAGGTGCAGGGTACCGGTTGCTTGGTCGAATCGGGTTACTCGAACCGGCCGATGCACGTTGGCAAATTCCATCAGCCCGGTGTGAGGCCGGCGGTCGGGGTAGACCAATCCGTCGAGGCAGAAGTTGCCGTCGTGGATCAGTTCGCCGTGGTCGCCTCCGTAGTAGTAGATCGCCCTACCGTCGGCGGCAAGTCCCTTGAAGACGCCATGGTCGCACCACTCCCAAACGAACCCCCCGCACATCGCTGGTTCAGCGTCGATCAATTCGAAGTAGTCTTCAAAGTCGCCGGGGCCGTTGCCCATGGCGTGGCAGTACTCCAGCAGCATGAACGGCTTGTCGGGATTCGAAGCGAGGTAGTCCCGCACATCCGACAACGGCGGATACATCCGGGAGTAGATGTCGATATTTGAGTAGTCGTACTTACGCTTGCCGTCGTCGTAGTAGGCGCTTTCATAGACCGTTAGCCGAGTGGGGTCGAATTGCTTGGTCCATTCCAGCGAATCTTCAAAGGTGATGCCGTAGCTGCATTCGTTTCCCGGCGACCACATGACCACGGACGGTCGGTTCTTCTGCACGTGGACGCAGGCTTCGGTCCGGTCGCGGGTCATAGGGATGTAGTCGGGATTGTCGACGATCCGCTCATTCCAGTGCCGAACCTGGTTCTCGAAGGAATCATCGGGCAAGTACTGGGATTGGGTGCCGTGGCTTTCGTTGTCAGCCTCGGCCATCACATAGAAGCCATACTCATCGCAGAGTTGGTAGAAGTACGGCACATTCGGATAATGGCTACTGCGAATCGCGTTGAAATTGTGCTGCTTCATCATTCGCAGGTCGACCATGAGCTGATCGAGGCCGATGACCGGGCCGGTGATGGGGTCGAAGTCGTGTCGGTTGATGCCCCTGAATTTGACGGGCTGCCCATTCACCTTGACGACGTTGCCGTCCACGTGGATTTCTCGAATGCCAACCCGATCGGTGATTACTTCGTGACCAGTGTCAATCAGCATCGTGTACAGGTAGGGGTCCTCGGCGGTCCACAGCCGCGCACCTTTGATCTCCAGCTCTGCTCGGTGTGAGTACTGCGGGTCGTCGGGCACGGGCTGCAAGTGTGACTGCGCGACGACGGCGCCCTCAGCGTCTTGGATCGTGATCTGTGTGGGGGTGGGTAGACCCAGATAGTTGGCGCGGACGCGCACTTGCGCCTGGTCATTGCTGAAGTCGGTCGTCGTGAAGTAGTCGAACACCACTGAATCAGGTCGACGCAATAGATATACGTCCCGGAAGATGCCGTTCATCCGGAACTTGTCCTGGTCCTCTAAGTAGGTCCCGACACACCACTTGAGGACGAGAACGGCCAGTCGATTCGTCCCCTCGACAAGCCAATCGGTGACATCGAACTCGCTTGTGGCGTGTGAGATCTGGCTGTAGCCGACGTAGTGCCCGTTCAGCCAGACGTAGTGGCACGAGTCGCAACCTTCGAAGTTGAGGTGAACCCGCGGGGCGTTGGGGTCTGTTCGGTAGTCGAATTCGCACAGGTAGGCCCCGCACGGGTTGTCTTGGGGAACAAACGGCGGATCCAAGGGAATCGGGTAGCGGATGTTGGAGTACTGGTGGGCGTCGAAGCCGAGGTTCTGCCACACGCTCGGCACCGGCACTTCAATGGAATCAGGTAGTGGATCGGTAGCGAAGAGGCTCTCTGGAACGTCGTAGATGCTGTCGAAGTACCGGAATTGCCACAGACCGTTGAGCATCTGGATGCGGTCTGACTGATCCCGGTCGGCGACCAGAGGGCCCATTGATCGTGACGCCGGGATGTAGTACCCGCGTCGAGGCATGACGTTCTCATGCAGGACTTCTAGGTCTTCGTAGTGTCTAGGCACGATCATCGTGGCGACTCCCTCGTTGCTCAACAGGCCGTCGGGGTGTAAGGTTCAACCAGGCAAAAGAAGGCGTGTAACCGGTTACACTCGAGGATGTCAAAAATTTACCTGCTGCTGACGCTGATGTCAACTGCGTCGATCAACGACTTCGTGGCAAGACCCCCGGTGAGTCAGGCTTCTCTGAGATCAGGCATCACGTGCCAAGACCGTGACGACCCGAGTTGGGCCACGTTTGGTGACTTGTTGCCTTGGATCCGTGTTTGATTACGGGTTTCTCTGTGTTGGGTTGGGGAGTTTGCGCACTAGCTCGTCTGTGCCGTTACCGCCAAGTCAACACCGGCGACCACACGATGACCTGCTGCCTGACGACTCCAACGGCTGCTCGCAACCGTCCCTGGCTGGAATGCGCACCATTCTTGGTCCAACTCGGGTGAAACCGCGTTGGCGGCGACTGCGGTTCAGATCCGTGCGGGGAGTGTTGTCGCGGCGCCCGGAGGCTCAGAGCACTTCGGCGCGAGGGACTGCGGGGTCGCGGTGCAGCGGGTCGCCTCTCGCCAGGACCGTGACCAGTTTCCTTCGTCTCGGGCCGGTGTCGGTGCTGTCGCCACGGTGGCTATCGTGCGCGTTGGAGTCGCTGGGCAATGTGAAGGAAGCTGGTCATCTGGGTTGGGTCAGGTTCATAGATCCGGCGCA
>JAAYVP010000326.1 GCA_012517115.1 Brooklawnia sp.
CCTCCGGCCGCTGTCAGAGCCACCTGAGAGCATCCAGGTGAGACCCGATAGCCGGGGATCAGCAAGCGAAAGGAAGACGTGTCTACCTACATCACCGCAGTCAGGATGAGTCCCTCAACTGCGAACGACCACGAGCACATCTCCGAGGTGCGTTGGGAGCAGCCTGGCAAGACCGACACCTGCACGAGGCAGGCGATTATCGACTTCATCGAGAAGGGCAATGCGGTCTACGTCCACGGGTCGCCCGACGCTCAGGTCGGAGTCGTTCGAGCGACGCCGCCATACCTGCGCACGTACGCTGACGGGAGCTGGACCAACAACCTGCTGATCCTTCCGCGCTTCTAGACAGAGGGTTCCGCTCTCCTTGCTCCACCTGAAAGATAGCGCACATTTAGCGCACGAACCCGGGACAGCATTGACTGCGGACCCAACTAACAGCGATTCCCGCCCTTGTCAGGACGGGAATCGTGGTGGCGGAGGATACGAGATTCGAACTCGTGAGGGCGTGAACCCAACCCGGTTTCCAACCGAGCGCCATAGGCCTCTAGGCGAATCCTCCGCTGGGCATCCTATCTAATGGTGCGGGCGGGATGCCAACCGCCGCAGTTGATGAAACTCGACGACGCATCCGTGAGATGCGCCGCGCCCGCTGCCCCGGCGATACCATTGAGCATGACATGGGCGCACGCCCACTGTGCAAGGAAGCACTCGCCAGGAGGAGACAACCGTGGCAAACAAATACGTGACCGAAGGCCGCTGGGTGGTCGGTACCGACGGCTCGCCGCGTGCCGAGAAGGCGGTTGAATGGGCGGCGTTGCACTTGTCAGAGCGCAACGAGCCGGTCCCACTTTTGATCATTCACGCCATCCCCGAAACACCGATTCCGAGCCGCAGCGCGGCCGCGACGTCGTTGGTGCAAGGCCGCGACTACAAGGAAATGCTGCAAGAGAAGGCGCAGCAGATCGTCTCCGAGGTCGCTGATCGCATCCGTCAGAAGTACCCGAATCTGACTGTCGAGACCGCGGTGGTGGAAGGGCATCCCGCCGATCTGCTGGCCAAGGCGGCCAAGGACGCCGACCAGGTCGTGGTCGGGGCCCGTGGTGCCGGCGCCCCCGCCATGGTGAAGATGCTAGGTGGAGTGTCTGACTACGTTGTCCAGCATGCCCAGGGCGCTGTCGCAGTCGTTCCCGATCAGGCTGAGGAGCGCCCCGGTGCCCCCGTGGTGCTCGGCCTGGACGACTCGCCGCAAGGCAGACTGGCCATGGCCCGCGCGTTCCAGGCTGCCTCTTTGCGAGGCGTACCGTTGATCGCGATCACCGCTTGGGACTATGGCCCCTACGACGCCTTCAATGCCGAGATCTGGGCACACAGCATGGACGAGATGAACCAGATGATGGTCGAAGAGGGTGAGAAACTCATCGCTGACAAGGCAGCCGAGTTCCCCGAAGTCGAAGTGACCATCCGACCTGCTCGCGGACGCCCAGAGGCCGCGCTGGTCGAAGCATCCAAAGAAGCCGGCCTGCTGGTGATCGGCTCGAAGGGACGCGGCGGCTTTGCATCGCTTCTGCTCGGCTCGACCAGCCGTCACGTGCTCCGTGAGGCGTTCTGCCCGGTGGTCGTCACCCGAGACTGGGCTGGCTGGAAGGACCAGGCGGGTCGTCGCGCCAAGTAAGTGACGGCAGGGCGAGCTTGCCTGTCGTGGATCAGCAACGTCGATGACTATCGCTTGACAGCGGTGGTCATCGACGCTTTTCACGTGCGCCGACCGCGGCCGTCTGTCTGTTTGATCAGGTGGGTGAAACGATCCCGAATCGTGTTCCCGCTTGCTGCCATCTGCCGTCAATGAACCCATGAGACGGCACTTGAGGGAATAAGATTGATGGACAAGCAGGTTCGTGGCAGCGAAGCTTCGAATCAACACCCAGGAGGTCGCCATGAGTGTCGAACTTGAGACCAAGGGCCGGATCGTTGTGGGGACGGACGGCTCACCACGGGCTGACAAAGCCGTTGACTGGGCTGCGGGGCGGGCTGCCGCCCGTGGGCTTCCGCTGCTGGTCTTGTTCGTCGTGCCGGAGTTGCCTTTGCCCGGTCGGACGGCGGCCGCAGCGCAGATTCATCATGGCATCAACTACATGGCCGACTACCTGGCTGAGGCGCAGAAGAAGGTCGATCGGGTGGTAGAGCAGATGCGCCAGAGGTACCCGAACTTGGACGCCAAGGGCAAGGTCATCCAAGGCGCCCCGTCGTACGTGCTGACCAGGGCCTCGCGGGACGCCGATCAGGTCGTTGTGGGTGCCCGCGGTGAAGGCGCGCCCTTGTCGGTGCGTCTGCTGGGCGGGGTGTCGGACGCGGTAGTGACACATGCGCACGGTCCGGTTGTGGTCGTCAGCGACGAGGTGCATGAGAACCCCGGTGGGCCGGTGGTGGTGGGGGTTGACGATTCCCCGGCTGCCAAGGCGGCGATAAAGCTTGCCTTCGATGCTGCCGACGTGCGCGGTGTGCCGTTGATCGCCATCAATTCCTGGGACTTCGGCCCTTACGACGCGTACAACGCGGAGATCTGGGACCAGTCCGTCGAGGGAATCACCAAGAGCCTGAGCGAGTTGGTGGAAGAACTACTGGCGGACGGGAAGGCAGCCCATCCGAGTGTTCCGGTCGAGATCAGGGTGATTCGCGGACGCCCCGAGCGTGCCCTGGTGGACGCTTCCCGAGAGGCGGGACTCGTGGTGGTGGGTTCCCGTGGGCGCGGCGGCTTTGCTGGTCTCTTGCTGGGTTCCACCAGCAAGCATGTGCTGCGCGAGTCGCATTGCCCGGTGATCGTCACCCGCGGCTGAACTGTCGGTCCGACAAGACCGGTTGGTGCTCAACGCGGTAGAGCATCTATAGTTGACCGAAGGTCCCCCGCGTGGCGGCACCCTCGCCCAACTCCCCCAGGGCCGGAAGGCAGCAAGGGTAAGTGAGCTCTACCGGGTGCGCGGGGGGCCCCTTTTCGTCCCATGGGGCGAAGTGAAAACTGTCAGCCCCGGAGCATAGGCTTACCGGGTGGACGAAGACCTTGGCCTTGATGACAGCCCAGACCTTGATGACGAGGTCGACGGACTTCAGCCGGGTTACGGGCAGGAGGGTCCCGGCCTGTTCGACGAGCCGTTGCCAGATCCGGAGCCGGCCTGCGACATCAAGGCCGCCAACGGTGAGGTCGATGAGCTGGCGTCGCCGACCGAACCCACGGCACCGGAAGATCAGGTTGCGCCGGTGGCTGTGCTGCGCCCGGCCACGCCGTTGGCGCTCTACCGACGCTACCGTCCTGACACTTTCGCCGAAGTGATCGGCCAAGAGCATGTGACCGGTCCGCTCGGCCGGGCGATCATTAACAACAAGGTCCATCATGCCTACCTGTTCAGCGGTCCGCGGGGCTGCGGCAAGACGACCAGCGCCCGCATCTTGGCCCGGTGCCTGAACTGCGTCGAGGGCCCCACCCCGACGCCTTGCGGCGTCTGTGACTCGTGCGTGGGGCTAGCGACCGGGGGCCCAGGGAGCATCGATGTGATCGAAATCGATGCCGCGTCCCATGGGCGGGTGGACGACGCTCGCGAACTTCGCGAAGGTGTCTACTTCGCGCCCGTCGCTAGCCGTTACAAGATCTACATCATCGACGAAGCGCACATGGTGACCAAGGAGGGCTTCAACGCCCTGCTCAAGGTCGTCGAGGAGCCACCCGAACACGTCAAGTTCATTTTCGCTACCACTGAGCCCGAGAAAGTGATCGGGACGATCAAATCGCGCACCCACCACTACCCGTTCCGGTTGGTGCCACCGCGCACGCTGACCGGTTATCTGGAGAAGATCTGTGCCCAGGAGGGCGTGCAGGTGGAGCGTGGCGTGCTGCCCTTGGTGGTTCGTGCGGGGGCTGGCTCGGTGCGTGATTCGCTTTCGGTGCTCGACCAGTTGCTGGGGGCCGCGGCGCAGGGCCAGGTTGGGTACTCGTCAGCCGCCGCGCTGCTCGGCTACACCCCCGATTCGCTGCTGGATGAGATCGTGGACGCGTTCGCAGCTGGCGACGGCAAAGGCGTGTTCGCGACCATCGACAAGGTGATCGAGGTGGGTCAAGATCCGCGCCGGTTTGGTGAAGACCTGCTGGAGCGGATGCGCGATCTGGTGATCGTTGCGCAAGTGCCCGAGGCCGTTGAGTCCGGCCTGATCGACGTGGCTGCCGACCAAGCCGACCGGTTGCGCGGCCAGGCTGCGGCATTGGGCCCTGGTGAACTGACCCGGGCGGCAGAGGTGATCGCCACCGGGCTGACCCAGATGCGCGGCACCACCGCGCCGCGCCTGCATCTGGAGTTGATCTGCGCCCGTGTCTTGCTGCCCGTGGCCGATCAGGACGGACGGGGGCTGCACGCTCGTCTCGACCGGTTGGAGCGGCGCCTCGACATGCCCAGCCTGGTGCCCACCAGCGGCCAGCCCGCACCAGGTACCGAGCCGACCGGCAACACCGAGCGGCCGGTGCGACCGGTTCGGCAGGGTGACGAGCAGCCGACTGTCGAGCGTCCGACCTCATCTAGGCCGGTACCCGAGCGTCCGAGCCAACGGCCTCCGGCCGAGCGCCCGAACCAGCGACCACCCGCAGCCAGCCGGCCAACCGAAACAGCACCCGCAGCCCAAGCTGCCCCGATGGCAGCCGCCGGCGGCCCCAGCACCTCCGACCTGCGCCGACTGTGGCCGCAGGTGCTGGACGAAGTGAAGTCGCGCAAGCGGTTCACCCACGCACTGCTCAGTCAGAACGCCCACATCGTCGAGGTGCGCGGGAAGGAACTGTTGCTTGGGTTCACCAGTCAGGGCACTCTGGAGCGCTTCCGGAGTGGCGGCAGCATCGACGTGCTGCGTGACTGTCTGGTAGTGGTAGTCGGTGCCGACCTGCAGATTCAGGCCTCCGTCGACGGCGGCCCCTCGCAAGCGAGTCGTCAGCCCAGCCAGCATCCGGCTCAGCAGCCCGCTCCACGACCCACCCGCCAGCCGGATGCTCAATCGGCCGAGCCCGCCCCGCCGCCCGACGACGAGTGGGCGGGCGACGACGACGAGGTACTCGACGAGACCGGCACCGACGCCGCCGAACTGCTAGTCAGCCAGCTCGGTGCCCAGATCATCGACGAACAAGACGCGTGATCAAAGACCCCACGAAAGGACCCCAAATGTTCCCCGAAGGCCTAGACATGAATGCGCTGCTCCAGCAGGCACAGGCGATGCAGGAGCAACTACAGCAAGCGCAAGATGAGCTGGCCAACTCGACCTTCATCGGCAGTTCGGGCGGTGGCCTGGTGAAAGTCACCATCACTGGCGGCGGGGAGCTGATCGGACTCAAGATCAGCCCAGATGCGGTCGACATGGACGACCTCGACTCGCTGAGCGACCTGATCATCGCCGCCTTCCGTGACGCCAGTGGTCAGGCCGCCCAGCAGGCGCAGACCATGATGCCCGACCTGGGCGCCATGGGTGACATGGGCGATCTGGGCTTCTGAGAGGCGAAATTGTACGACGGACCGGTCCAGGACCTGATCGATGAACTTGGACGTCTGCCGGGCATCGGCCCGAAGAGCGCCCAGCGCATCGCTTTCTGGATGCTCGATCAGCCGGCCGAAGACGTTGGACGCCTCGCCGAGGCGCTGCTGCAACTCAAACAGAAGGTGCACTTCTGTTCGGTCTGCTTCAACGTCACCGACCAGGAAGTTTGCCGGATCTGCCGTGATCCGCGGCGCGATGCGGGCGCTATTTGCGTGGTCGAGGAGAGCAAGGACGTGGTGGCGATCGAACGCACCCGGGAGTTCCGGGGCCGCTATCACGTGCTTGGTGGGGCCATCAGTCCGATCGCCGGACGTGGCCCCGGCGACCTGCACATCGCGGAACTGGTCCGCCGACTCGCCGACGACACCATCACCGAGGTGATCCTCGCGACGAATCCGAACCTGGAAGGGGAGGCCACCGCCACCTACCTGACCCGCTTGCTCGGCCAGACACCGGGCATCCAGATCAGTCGACTCGCCTCAGGCCTGCCGGTCGGTGCCGACCTGGAGTACGCAGATGAGGTCACCTTGGGTCGCGCCTTCAGCGGACGCCGCTACGTCGACTAGCGGGTGGGTTCGTCCCGTTCCTTGCGGGTGATCCCAACACCACCCCAAAAACCCAAGCCATTGATGGTCACGACGGGGTTCCCGGCGGGCGCCTGCCGCTGCGGGCGAGCCTGGTGGAGCTTGTTCCAACCGAAGCCACCCATGAAGCCGATGCCGCTCACGCGAACCTCCAGCTCGGGTGGGACGATTACCTCGACGCCACCCATCACCGCGATGCAGGTGATAGTGGTCTCCGGGCTGGTGAACACAGCGTCCCGCAGATCGATGGTGGTGCCGCCCCAGAATCCGATCGAGACATGGGTGGGTGCGACCGTCCAATTGCCCACCTTGTCCATGCCGCTGAGCACGCCCACGGACAGCGCAGACCCACTGCTGCCCTCGGGGGCGTACCGGACGGGCAGGTTCTCGTCCCGATCAGACTGCCAACTGTCGTGTACTGGCGACTCGCCGGAAGCTGGTACCAAGGCCGCGTCCGGATACGGGGTCAGATCGTGACCGTGGTATCTGCTCAGGCCGCCGATGTCGGCGATCAGGCTGTCGATCTCGTGGGTGTAGGTGACCGCAAACGATTTCTGGGCGCGTTCCTGGAATTCGTCTCGGGTGAGGCGTCCGGCACGCCAAGCGCTGGTCATCACCTCGATCGCCCGCTGCCGGTCGGCGTCGCCAGCCCGCAGTCGCGCGCCTTGCTGCCACTCCTCGGGGGTCTGAGTCATGGGGCTCACTTTAGTCAGCGTCCGGGACCGCCTCATCTGTCGGCGGGGTCAGATGCTGGTCGTTGCCGGAACCTGCTGTTCCGCGCAGCACCGTCTGGCGCAGCAACCATTCGATGATCGGGCCGAGCACGACACCGATCGCCACTGCCACCAGCACCCCGGCCAAGTGATGCTCGGCGAACCAGGAGCCCGCGACAGTCCCTACCAGGATGCTGTACAGCGCCCACAGGCTGGAACTGAAACCCACCACCGCCATGAAGCGGCGCCTGGGATAGCCGACCAGCCCGCAGACCATGTTGACCGCGATCCGCACCCCCGGCAAGAAGCGGCCGACGATGATGAGCGTCGCCCCACGTCTGAATAACTCCTTGCGGGCCCAGCCGAACGCGGCTGCCATCTTCGGCCGTTCCAGCAACACATTGTCACGCAGCCAGCGACTGCGTCCGATCGTGAAGGCGAGGTTGTCGCCGGCCCAGGCTGCGGCAGCCGAGACCAGGAAGAGCACGATCAACAAGGCCGGGTGGTTGTGGACCAGTACTGAGGCCATGGAGATCACCAGCGACTCGCTGGGGAACACCGGGATCACGGCGTCCACGACGATGAAGGTCGCAAGGCCCAGATAGCCCCAAAGCGTGGTCGAGGCCCCGAGGATGAAGTCGGTGATCTGATGCAGCATGCGGCTGGTCCTCCAAGCGGGTCTTCCCCAACCAGTGTCTTTCACTTCCCCAAACCGGCTGGCGGATCTCCGATTTCTGTTGCCGGGCAGGGCGGCCTAGAATCGTGGACGCTGCTGCAAGGCTGTGATGGGGCCATCACCTCGGAGCCGTCGGAAGAACAGCCGGGATTCCCCGGCCCATTAGAACCGGCCACAGGGCGCGAAATGAGTGGGGACGCTAGGCGTCTCAACAGGGGTGGTACCGCGGGCGCCGAGTGGGTGCGTTCGTCCCTTGCAGCGACGACGACAAGGGACAAACCGATGAGCCAGACCCAACAGCGCCAGCCGAGCGGCTACCGCGCAGTTCCTGCCCAACTCGACCTAGTGGCGATGGACCACCAGGTGCTGGAGTTGTGGCAGCGCGACGACACCTTCCACCGCAGCTGGGAGGCATCTAAAGACGGCGAGCCGTGGACCTTCTTCGAAGGCCCGCCCACCGCGAACGGACACCCCGGCACTCACCACATCGAGGCCCGGGTCTTCAAGGATGTCTTTCCTCGCTTCAAGACCATGCAGGGACGCCGAGTCGATCGCAAGGCCGGCTGGGACTGCCACGGCCTGCCGGTGGAACTGGCGGTCGAGCAGGAACTGGGTCTGGACGGCAAGTCCGAGATCGAGAGCTTTGGGGTGGAGAAGTTCAACCAGATGTGTCGCGAGTCGGTTTCGCGTTACGTCGGCGAGTTCGCCGAGCTGACCAACCGGATGGGTTACTGGGTCGATCTCGACAAAGCCTACTGGACGATGTCCTCCGACTACGTCGAATCGGTTTGGTGGGCGCTCAAGCAGATCTTCGACTCCGGTTTGCTGGTCGAGGACTACCGGGTGGCCCCGTATTGCCCCAAGGACCAGACCGCGTTGAGTGACCATGAGGTCTCGCAGGGCTACGAGGACGTCGTGGACCCTTCGGTTTACGTCCGCTTCCCACTCACCAGTGGTCCGTGGGTGGGCGCGTCCCTGCTGGTTTGGACGACCACCCCGTGGACGCTGGTCAGCAACACCGCCGTCGCGGTTCATCCTCAGGTCGACTACGTGCGGGCCACCAACGGCCAGGAGGACCTGGTGGTCGCCGAGCCACTGTTCGAGGCAGTGCTCGGCGGTATCCGCGACGAGGACGGCAAGCAGATCTGGCACATCACCGAGACCACCCGCGGCGCCGACATGGAGTACTGGGACTACCAGCGTCCCTTCGAGCTGGTCGAGTTCAGCGGCAAAGCGAACTTCGTGGTGCTCGCCGACTACGTCACTACCTCCGACGGCACCGGTCTGGTGCACCAAGCGCCGGCCTACGGCGCCGAGGACATGGCGATCTGCCGACAGTACGGCCTCGAGATGCTGACTCCGATCCGCAGCGATGGCACGTTCGAAGCCGGCGTCGACCTGGTTGGGGGCCAGTTCTTCAAGACCGCAGACAAGGCGCTGGTCGATGACTTGGTCGCGCGTGGGGTGATGTTCAAGCAGTTGCCCTACACACACTCCTACCCGCATTGCTGGCGCTGCCACACCCCGCTGATCTACTACGCCCAGCCGTCCTGGTACATTCGCACCACCCAGGTCAAGGACGCGTTGCTGCGCGAGAACGAGGCCACCAACTGGTATCCCGAGCACATCAAGCACGGCCGCTACGGTGACTGGCTGAACAACAACATCGACTGGGCGCTCAGCCGGTCCAGGTACTGGGGGACGCCGCTGCCGATCTGGCGCAACGACGAAGATCCGAGCCAGCTGATCTGCGTCGGTTCGCGGGCCGAACTCGGCGAACTGGCTGGCCGTGACCTGTCGCAATTAGACCCGCATCGGCCCTTCGTCGACGACATCACCTTCACGCTGCCCGGCGAGGACGGTACCTATCGCCGCGTCCCCGAGGTGATCGACGCCTGGTTCGACTCCGGCTCAATGCCGTTCGCGCAGTGGGGCTACCCGTGGGTGACTGGTTCTGCCGAGCGGTTTGAGCAGCGCTACCCAGCCGACTTCATCTGCGAGGCCATCGATCAGACTCGCGGCTGGTTCTACACGTTGATGACTATCGGCACACTGGTCTTCGACCAATCGTCGTACCGCAACGTGCTATGCCTGGGGCACATCCTCGCCGAGGACGGTCGCAAGATGAGCAAGCACCTCGGCAACATCTTGGAACCGATCCCGCTGATGGACCGGCACGGCGCGGACGCAGTGCGATGGTTCATGGCGTGCTCCGGCTCGCCGTGGTCGGCTCGGCGTGTCGGCCATGGCGCGTTGCAGGAGACGGTGCGCAAGGTGCTGCTCACCTACTGGAACACCGTCGCGTTCCATTCGCTCTACGCGCGGGTGAACGGGTGGACGCCGACCGGGCAGGCGCCGGCCATCGCCGATCGGCACGTGCTGGACCGCTGGCTGGTCTCGGCCACCCAGCGGCTCATCATCGACGTCACCACCGACCTGGAGAACTTCGACACCCAGCACGCCGGCGCGCTGCTGCAGGGATTCATCGACGACCTGTCCAACTGGTACGTCCGGCGTAGCCGCCGGCGCTTCTGGGATGGCGACCAGGCTGCGTTGTGGACGCTGCACGAAACCCTGCACCAGCTGACCCGGTTGATGGCGCCGATCGTGCCGTTCATCACCGAGCGGGTCTGGCAGGACCTGTTCGTGCCGACCGACCCCGCCGAGCCGGACTCGGTGCATCTGACGAGCTGGCCCACCGCCGACGAGTCGCTGATCGACGCGAAGCTGAGCGCGTCCATGGGTTTGGCGCGCAGCCTGGTGGAACTTGGCCGCGCGGCGCGCGCCGAGGCGAAGGTCAAGACCAGGCAGCCACTGTCGCGGGCGCTCATCGGGTCGGCGGCGCGTGCCCAGCTGAACGACGAACTGCTCGCGGAGATCACCGCCGAGTTGAACATCGGGGCGGTGGAGACCTTCAATGCAGCGGGTGACTTGGTGGACTACTCTGCCAAGGCCAACTTCCGGGCGCTGGGCAAGAGATTCGGCAAGCAGACCCCGGTCGTCGCCGAAGCGGTGGCGTCTGCCGATGCCGCTGCGCTGGCGGCGGAGTTGGCGGCGTCCGGTGTGGTCAGCGTCACTGCCCACGGTGTCGGCACGGTTGAACTGGGTGCCGACGAGATCTTCGTCACCGAGCGGCCCCGACAAGGCTGGTCGGTGGTGGAGGAGGATGGCCAGACCATCGCGCTCGACCTGGAGTTGACCCCCGAGCTGATCTCAGCCGGGCTGGCGCGGGAGGCGATCCGGTTCATCCAGGAGACCCGCAAGGCGTCCGGCCTTGAGGTCTCTGACCGGATCAGCCTGCAGTGGGCCGCTGACCGGCCCGAGCTGGCCGAGGCGGTGAGTTCGCACGCCGAGCAGATTGCCGACGA
>JAAYVP010000327.1 GCA_012517115.1 Brooklawnia sp.
TGGAGCCAGGATTCTGCCCCACCACCACGAAATCGGTCTTCCGCGAAACCGAACTCGTGGCTTTCCCACCGCGTGCCGCGATGGCCTGCTGCGCTTCGTCACGGGTAAACCCAGCCAGGCTGCCGGTGACCACCACGCTCAACCCGGTCAGGGTCTGCGACACCGCCACGCCCTGCTCGGTTGGTTCGTCTGTCATTCGCACCCCGGACGCCGCCCAGCGTTCGACCACGTCGACATGCCACGGCTCGTCGAACCAGTCCTGTACCGCCTCGGCGATCACCTGTCCGACACCCTCGGTTTCCGACAGCTCCTCCAGCGACGCGGCACGGATCGCGTCCATCGAACCGAATCGCTGCGCCAAAGCCCGCGCGGCGGTCGGCCCAACATGCCTGATCGACAACGCCACCAAGACGCGCCACAGCGGCTGCTGCTTCGCGGTCTGCAGGTTGGCCAGCAGCTTCGTACCGGTCGCCGACAGCACCCGCCCGGATACCACGTCTGCGGGCTGGTCAGACTTCTTGGCAGCCCTCGTATAGAGCGGGACGCGTGTCAGGTCGTCCGCGGTGAGCTCGAACAGCCCGGCCTCATTGTCGATCACACCACTGGCGAGCAGCGCTCGTGCCCCCTCCCATCCAAGTGTCTCAATGTCGAAGGCCTGTCGGGACGCCAGGCTGAACAGCCGCTCAACGAGCTGCGCCGGACACGAGCGCGAGTTCGGGCAGCGAATGTCCTTGTCGGATTCTTTTTCCGGACGCAGCTCGGTACCGCAGACCGGGCAGTGGGTGGGCATGACGAATGGCCGCTCGGTGCCGTCCCGAAGCTCGACGACCGGGCCCAGCACCTCGGGGATCACGTCTCCGGCCTTCCGCAACACCACTGTGTCCCCGATCAGGACTCCTTTTCGGATAACCTCCCAGGGGTTGTGCAGTGTTGCCCGCGACACGGTCGACCCCGCTACCCGCACCGGCCTCATCACCGCGAACGGGGTGACGCGGCCGGTGCGTCCGACGTTGACCTGAATGTCGATCAGCTTCGTGTTGACCTGTTCGGGCGGGTACTTGTAGGCGATCGCCCACCGTGGCGCCCGCGAGGTGGCCCCCAGCACCGCCTGTTGAGCCAGGTCATCCACCTTCACCACGACGCCGTCGATCTCGTGGCTCAGGTCGTGCCGATGCTCGCCGTAGTAGGAGACGAACTCGAGCACCTCGCTGGAACTGCTCAAGACCCGGAATGTCGTGGGAACCGGCAGGCCCCAGCCACCCAGCAGCTGATAAGCCTGCGACTGGCGGGTGAGCGACAGCCCGTCGTGCGCGCCGATCCCGTGCACCAACATGTGCAGGGGACGCGACGCGGTGATCGCGGGGTTCTTCTGCCGCAGTGAGCCTGCGGCGGCGTTCCGCGGATTCGCGAACGGCGCCTTGCCGGAGGCGACCAGGGACGCATTCAGGTCGGCGAACCCGGAAATCGGGAAGAAGACCTCGCCGCGCACCTCGATCAGTTCAGGAACCGCGTCACCGGTCAAGGTTCGCGGCACGTCACCAAGGGTGGCAATATTCCCGGTGATATCCTCCCCCACTCGGCCGTCACCACGGGTTGCCCCCGAGACCAGACGACCATCTCGGTAAACGAGATCGACGGCCAGTCCGTCGATCTTCAGCTCGCACAACCACCGAACCTGCTCGTCACCTAGCAATCGCTGCACCCGAGTCATCCAATCGGCAAGCTCGTCTGCCGAGAAAACGTTGTCGAGGCTGAGCAGTCGCTCCAGGTGCGTGACCGGAGCGAAGTCGGTCAGTGTCTGGGCGGTACCCACCCGTTGAGTCGGACTGTCTGGGGTACACAGCTGCGGGAAAGCGTCTTCAAGGCGCTGCAACTCGAGCATCAGACCGTCGTACTCCGCGTCCGACATGGTCGGCGCGTCGCGCCCGTAGTACGCATCTTGGGCTTCACTGATCAGGCCGGCAAGCTCCGCCCAACGATGCTGTTCGGCCAGTCCTGGCTCCGCCACCTCGGGCTGGTCGCCGGCAGGCAATGCGATCAGATCGCCTTCTTCATCGGACATGCGCCAATACTTGCAGCCCGATCAGACTAATCAGCAAACCTCAAGCTTCGAACTTCGGCTTCCAGATGGTGCTTTCACGTGCTGCACCGAAAGCCGCCAGTATCTGACGTTTGCTCAACTGCTCGGGACGGTTGACCAGCCAGTTGGCCACATCGAGCTGGTCGACCACCGCCACGCCATCCGGGAAATGCTCGATGACCAGCCGGCGGTCATTGACGGGCACGATCACGCCGGTCACCGAGACATCCCAGCGAGCGGTCATCGAGAACCGGTCGGCACTGCGGCGGGCCTCACCACGGATTTCACTGACGTAGGGCTGCTCCTGGCCATCAACGGTGAACCGGTCGCCGACCACCCGCAGCCGCGAGCCGGGCAGGTGCTTCGCGTTGAGCAGGTAGATCCCGCCGGGGCCGATCACCCAATGGTCGAGTTCGCTGCCGCCATCGACCAGCCGAGCCGACTGCAGGAATCCCCACCGCGGGTCCAAGCCGGCCAACCTGATCAGCTCGGCCGCCAGGAGCGCGTCCGGATCAACCAGTGCACGCCGCGCGCCCCCGTCCAACCCGATCAGCAGCCGGTCGAGCAGAGCCCGCATCGGCGCCCGCCGCCGAGGATTCTCCCTGATGACCGGGATTTCACCGAACGCTGAGCCGGGCACCACCATGTCGGTTATCAGGGCGCGCTTCGGCGCGACCTGCAGGTGGTGTGCGTCGTCATCTTCGGCGAGATAGCCCCGGCGGGCGGTTCGTGCGGGCGGCACCGACTCGGGTTCCTGTTCGACCGCAGGCATCTCCACCCCTTCTCGGCAGGTCTGTTCTCTACTCCTCGACCGACTCTAAGTGCGAGGACGAACAGACCCTCGAAGCCACGCTGAGGGCGCACGCGGATCAGTCGAAAATCGGACCCCGATCACGACCCCGTTTGAGTTCGAAGAACCCGTCGGCCGCAGTCACCTTGCTGACACCGTCGAACAGTTCGCCGGCCGCCTCTCCCTTGGGGGCCGGCGAGATCACCGGCCCGAACAGCGCCTTGCCGTTGATGTGGATCACCGGGGTACCCACCTGATCGCCGACCGGGCCCATACCTGCCAGATGGGACGCACGCAGCTCCGCGTCCCACTCACCAGCGGCTGCCCGATCGGCGATGGACTCGTCGAAACCGACCTCGCGCAACGCGGCTTTCACCACGCTGATGTCGCCTTTGGTCTGGCGGCCCGGGTGGTAGCGGGTGCCGATCGCGGTGTAGAACTCGCGCAGCCCGGCACTGCCATGGGCAAGTTCGACGCCAATCGCGGCTCGCGACCCGATCCAGCCGGCGTCCATCTCGCGCTGGTAGTCCTCGTCCAGGTCACGGCCCTCGTTGAGTACCGACAGGCTCATCACGTGAAAGACAGTTCGCACCGGACGCACCTTCTCGACCTCAAGCATCCACCGAGAGGCCATCCAGGCCCACGGACACAAGGGGTCGAACCAGAAGTCCACCGTCTGCACTAGGTTGAGATTCGGTTGATCGTTCACACGGCCAGCCTTGCAGATGGCACAACCTCGGCGCGTCTGATCTTGACGACCTCGGTTCTCCGACGGCTGGCGGTAGCCTCTGAGTGTGCCGCACCGACAGTCTGAGTGCGGCCGGACGACTTGGAGATCCCGATGACCAACCCGGTTAACATCACACGAGCCGAAGCTCAGCAGCGTTCCCGGCTGATCAGCACCCACGCCTACCGCGTGCGCGTAGATCTGACCGGACGGGGTCTCGATGACGAGCCGCTCGCCGATCCCGCGTCAACCTTCCTGTCCACCTCCACGGTGCGCTTCGCTAGCGGTACCGGACGCACCTGGCTCGACTTGATCGCTGACGAACTTATCGACGCGTGGCTTGATGGCGTCCAGCTGGACGTGAGCGCCCACGATGGTAGCCGCCTCGCGCTCGACCTGAGCGACGGCGAGCACCAACTGACAGTGACCGCGCTTTGCCGCTTCTCACGTACCGGCGAGGGACTGCATCGCTTCGTCGACCCCGCCGACGACCGCGTCTACCTGTACTCCCAGTTCGAAACGGCCGACGCCCGCCGGATGTACGGGTGCTTCGAGCAACCCGACCTGAAGGGCACCTTCCAGCTGACCGTCGTCGCGCCAGCCGACTGGCGGGTCTACTCAAACTCCGCACAGCCGACACCCACGCCCCTTGAGGATGGTTTCGCCCGTTGGGAGTTCGCGGCCACCCCACCGATCTCCACCTACATCACCGCGCTGGTGGCTGGACAGTTCCATGTCGAGCCCGGCACCGTCACATCGATCAAGGGGGAGTTACCCGCCGACTTCGTCTGCCGGGAATCAATGGTCCCCTATCTCGAGCACGACCAGCTACGCACCACCACTCAGCGTGGCTTCGAGGTCTTTGAGGCCGCGTTCGGACGGGCCTACCCGTTCGACTCCTATGACCAGCTCTTTCTCCCCGAATACAATGCGGGGGCGATGGAGAACGCCGGCTGCGTGACCTTCCGCGACGAATACCTGTTCCGTTCCCGGGTGACCCAGGAGGCCTACGCGAAACGCAACAACACGATCCTCCACGAGCTGGCTCACATGTGGTTCGGCGACCTGGTGACCATGCAGTGGTGGGACGACCTGTGGCTCAACGAGAGCTTCGCTGAATGGGCCGCGTACTATTGCCAGGCTGAGATCGCCCGGCGCCACGGCGGGCAGGACGCCTGGATGACGTTTGCCAACGCCCGTAAGCTGTGGGCCTACCGCGTCGACCAGATGCCCACCACCCATCCCATCGCCGCCGACATGATCGATCTCGAGACCGTCGACCAGAACTTCGACGGCATCACCTACGCCAAGGGCGCGTCGGTGCTCAAGCAATTGGTGGCCTATGTGGGTGAGCCGCAGTTCCTCGCCGGTGTTCGCGCCTACCTCGGCGAGCACGAATGGGGCAACTCGACGTTCGCTGATCTTCTCCGCGCGTTGGAGCGGGCCAGCGGACGCGACCTGTCGGAGTTCTCCCAGCAATGGCTGGAAACCACCGGAGTGAACCTGGTACGCCCCGATTTCGACCTCGACGCAGAAGGCAACTACACGCGGTTCGAGGTGTGGCAGAGCGCGGCAGCCGAGCACCCGACGCTGCGCACCCACCGCATGGCGATCGGCCTGTACGACCTTCGCCCAGACGGGCTGAACTGCCGCGACTCAGTAGAGGTCGACGTCGGTGGGCAGCGGACGCCGATCGAAGCGCTGATCGGGGCTCGCCGGGCCGACTTAGTGCTGCTCAACGACCGAGACCTCAGCTACGTCAAGGTTCGCCTGGACGCTGATTCGCGCCGCGTCGCCGGCGAGCACCTTGCCGAGCTGGCCGATCCCCTGGCGCGCGCAGTGGTCTGGACATCGGCTTGGGATCAGTGGCGGGACGCCGAGATGACCACGCAGGATTACCTGACTTTGGTCATCAATGGCCTGCGCGGCGAGGACGATGCGACCGCGTTGATCAACCAGTTGCATCAGGCGCACCTGGCTGTGACCGGTTACGCAGCTCCCGAGCAACGGCAAGCGTTGCGGGCCCGGCTGGTCGGTGCGCTCGCCGAGTTGCTGAGGACGGCCGAGCCCGGCTCGGACCGACAGATTGCGGTCGCCGACGCCATCATTTCCGCCGTCAATTCCCCCGCTGGGGCTGCCCTGTTGACCGGCTGGTTGATCGACGAGGAAGTCCCGCCAGGCCTACCGATAGACACCGACCGCCGATGGGCGATCATCACCACGTTGGCCAGACTGGGACGCATCGGGCTGGCCGAGATCGCCGAGCAGGCCGAAGCTGACAAGACCATTTCGGGTGCCGAAGCAGCCGCAGGTGCCCGCTCCGCGCTGGCCGACCCGCAGACCAAAGCGGAAGCCTGGCGGCTGGCCACCGATGACCCCGACATCCCGAACGGCACTCATGTGGCGGTGGCCGGCAACTTCTGGAAGTACGGCCAAGAGGAGATGCTCGCCCCCTACCGTGATGCCTATCTCAAGATGTGTGAGCAGATCGCCGACTCCGCCGGTTCCTGGGCCAGACGCGGGCACGTGGCCCGCCAGACCGCGCTCACTCACCTGTGGCCCGCGCCACTGGTGGACGCCGAATGGCTCGATTCGTTGGACGCTTGGATGGCAGAGCGTGACTTGCCGGAGCAGGTGCGCCGCGTCCTGACCGAATCGCAGGACGCCGCGCGGCGTGCGCTGCGTGTTCAGCAGATCAGCTTGGCCGCACAGGCTGAGTCATGACCGCCTACACGATCCGCGGCGCCCGAGCCGCAGGCGGCGCACCGATTGAACTGTTCGTCCGCGACGGACTGCTCGTCGACGAACCGGTTCTGGGCGCTGAGCTGGTTGAGGCAGACGGCCTGCTTGCGCTGCCCGGCTTGGTAGATCCGCACACTCACCTGCGGGAGCCAGGCTTCGAGTCCTCCGAGACGGTAGCTTCGGGCACCGCCTGCGCAGCACGAGGCGGCTTCACGGCGGTCTTCGCGATGGCTAACACCGACCCGGTCACAGACTCGGTGGCGCGCGCCGAGCACGTCGCCGAATTGGGGCGTCGGGCAAACCACGCCGAGGTCTTCCCGGTCGGCGCCATCACAGTGGGGCTGGCCGGTGAGCAGTTGTCGCCCATCGCCGAGATGGCGGCGCATGGGGTGCGGGTTTTCAGCGACGACGGCAAGTGCGTGATGGACAGCGCCCTGATGAGACAGGCGCTGCACCTGGCGGCCCAGACCGGCACTGTGATCGCCCAGCACAGCCAAGACCATCGACTGGCCGGGCCGGATGCCTGCGCCGACGAACGGTCAGTGGCTGGGGCTCTCGGGCTACCTGGTTGGCCATGGGCCGCCGAGTCGACGATCATCTCGCGCGACGTGCAGTTGGCCGAGCTGACCGGTGGCCGTCTGCACTGCCAGCACATCACGACTGCCGAGAGCGTCGAGGTGGTCCGTTGGGCGAAGTCCCGCGGGGTGCAGGTGACAGCTGAAGTCACCCCGCACCACCTGCTACTTGACTCCAGTCATTTGGTCGGCTTGGACACCACCTTCAAGGTAAACCCGCCGCTGCGTGGCCCAGACGACATCGAGGCGCTGCGGGCTGGGCTTGCCGACGGCACGATTGATGTGGTCGGCACCGACCACGCGCCGCACGAGGCGGCTGCCAAACAAGGCGCCTTCCCGCACGCCAAGCCGGGCATGCTGGGGCTGGAGCAGGCGTTGGCGTCCGTAATGGAGACCATGGTGAACACCGGCCGGATGGGCTGGGCTGATGTGGTTAGGGTGATGAGCACCGCGCCAGCCCAGATCGGGCGCGCCGCCAGCCAGGGACGCCCGCTGCGTCCCGGCGAACCCGCGAACTTGGTCTTGGTAGACCCGGTTCGCCGGGGGGTCGTCGACCGCGACCTGAGCCTTTCTGTGTCCCGCAACAACCCGTACCACGGCAAGGAGCTGCCCGACCCGGTCGAGGCCACCATGTGGCGCGGTCGCTGGACCTACCGCCGCGGCTGAGCGTCCACCCTACAGACCGAACGGCGAACCGTCCCGCGCCAAGCAGGTGCGGGACGGCTTGCCCTCTCGGGATCGGTCACCGGCGCATGGCCAGCATCTCCTCGGCCTGGGCCAGCACAGTCTCGGCGACGGACGCGTCCTGAGTTGAGCCTGACCATTGCGCACTCTGGCCGTGAAGCCGGGCGAGGATCGCCAGCCTGATTTGATGATCGGGGCGGTCACCCACTCCTCGAACACCGGGTTCCCGCCGATCGCGGCATCCAACGTCAAGTTGGCGGTAGACATCTGCGATACCGTCCAGCAACCAGCCCATCCAGGTACCGGTGACCTCGACCACGTCCCGGTAGGCCTCCTCCCAACCACAGTTCGCCCCGGCCGACGGCGACCCGCTGCACCGGATGTGTGAACGCGGCCCACCTCAGATGACAGACTTCCTTCTCATTGACTGTTGATAGCCAACCTGCGCGGTAGACAGCGTGGCAACAGCGCCGAAACCAGCCCAAGGCAAAGGAAACGGGTCACGGTCTCACCCAAAGCGGTTTGCTGCCAGACCAAGACAGGGCCCCGTGAATGAACACCCCAGGCCAGATAACGCGCCCATCGGGCACCCTCGCGACGAGGTCTTCACGGTCCGCACGCCACGAGCACACCACCGGCCAGTGCCCCGGCTCACCAGCGAGGCACCCCTTGCCAAACCAGAATCAGTCAGCCGGATGCGCACACGTGGATCTACCCTCTGACCTTAACAACGAAACCGGCTCTTCACAGTTGACGGTGGGTTGGTGAGGGTGTCCAGCTGAGCCAGTGGGGACGTGAAGGGGGCCCTTTGGTTGGGAGGATGAAGGTGTCAATGCCTCACCCGAAACCAAAAGGGCCCTTGTGTCTCACGTTACTCCA